>JAFXSU010000116.1 GCA_017525435.1 Victivallales bacterium | reverse complement strand
GGTTAGAGGTTGACATCTGACGTCTGTCGTCCGACGTCTGTCGCTCAGAGTTTAGAGGTTAGTGATGAAAATGAATTCCTTTTATCCTTTGTTTGGCGGGGTTCGCCATTATGCCTGGGGCGAGACTGCCTCGGCGGGAACCGTGCCGTATATTGCCAATTTGCTTGGCGTGGATGCGGGAACTGAGCCGTGGGCGGAACTATGGCTGGGTGCTCATCCGTCGTTGCCCAGCGAGGTCGTCGTGGATGGGAGTCGTCGGCAGTTGGGTGAGCTGATTGCCGCCCAGCCCATTGATTGGCTAGGAAAGGCGGCTGCTTCCGCAGTGGAACCACCGCAACTTCCCTTTCTGTTCAAAGTATTGGCGTGCAGTCATCCGCTTTCCATCCAGAGCCATCCGGACGAGGCATCGGCGAAGCGTCTCCATGTCACGAAGCCCCAGCTTTATCCAGATGCCAATGACAAGACCGAAATCATGATTGCGCTGGAGCCGTTCGAGGCGCTGGCGGGCTTCCGCAATCTTCAGATGATACGCCGTGACCTGGCGGCGGTGGCGGCCTTCGCGCCGTTGCTGGCGGCATGGCAAAATGGTGCAGATGCGGATAGCCTGAAAGGGCTGTGCGCTGCGCTCTTTGCCATGGAGGATGCGCCGCGACAGGCGATGCTGGCTGCCGCCTTGGCGGAGGTCACCGCGTCCGGGCACAAGAGGAATCCAGCCGAGGAACTCTTTGTGCGGCTTAGCGCGGAGTATCCCGGCGACCGCGGGACTTTCTTTGCGTTCCTGCTGAACCAGATAACGCTTCAGCCTGGACAGGCGCTCTTCCTTGCGCCCAATACACCGCATGCCTATCAGCGGGGTGCGGGCATCGAGTGCATGACCAACTCCGACAATGTCATCCGCGCCGGACTCACGCCGAAGGCAGTAGATGTCGAGACGCTGATGGCGACGCTTCATTTTCAGGCCGAGGGGGCGATGCTCCTGGAACCGGAACGCATTTCCTGCGGTGCCGGAGAGGTGGAGCGGTATGTCCTCCCGACGCCCAAATTCCAGCTGGCATTCTACCGTGATGCACCTTGCTCGGTGGACGAACTGGGGGACGGCATTGGCATCTTCCTGGTGGTCTCCGGACGCGTGGCACTGTCCGTGGACGGGAAGCAGGTCGCCGAGGCGGGGCGTGGCACCGCGTGGGTGCGTCCCGCCGCCCTGCGCAACGCCATGGTCACGCCATTGGAGCCCGGCACATTGGTTGCCTGGGCAATGCCCAATTTCTAGACGATTTCAAGCATTTTTGTTTCCGTTTTTTCTCTCTTAAAATTTTACAAAACAATCAAAATGTCGAACGATTCCAGCAATTTCAGCGAACTCTTCGAGAAAAGCTGCAATGTCAATATGAATATCCAGCGTGGCGACAAGGTCACGGGGAAAGTTGTCATGATTGGCAAGGATACCATTTTCGTGGACCTGGGTGGCCGTCAGGATGGCTGCATCGCCCGCAAGGAATTCGAGGACGCCGATGGCAACCTCACGGTCAAAGAAGGCGATGAGATCACCGCGTTTGTGACAGGCAGCGGTAGCGACGGCTTCAAGCTGGAGCGCTCCGTTGGCGGCCGCACGGTTCATGAAGTGGATTCCGCGATTGCAGAGGCCTACCAGAACAAGATGCCGGTCGAAGGCAAGGTTACGGCGGTGCGCAAGAAGGAGGAGAAGGTGGTCGGATATGCGGTTCAGATCGCAAAGTCCGAGGCCTTCTGTCCTGCCTCGCAGATTGATGGTCCTGGCCTGCGACGCGAGCCGGAGAATTATCTCAATCAAGTCTATCGTTTCATGATCACGGAATATTCCGAGGATGGCTTCAAGTTGGTGGTCTCCCGCCGCATTGTGCTGGAGGACGAAGCCAACGAGGCACGTCAGCGGCTGCTGGCGAATCTCCAGGAAGGAATGGTGCTGGACGGTACGGTGACTTCCATCCAGCCATACGGTTGCTTCGTTGACCTGGGCGGCCTGGAAGGCATGGTGCATGTCAGCGAACTGTCCTGGAACCGTGGTGTGAAGGTCGAGGAGGTAGTGAAGGTCGGTGCCAAGGTGAAGGTGAAGGTGCTAAGCTACGAAGAGTCCAAGGACGGGCGTCGTCCGCGCATTTCCTTGTCCATCAAGCAGGCGATGAAAGAGCCGTGGGAGGAGTTTGTCGCGAATCCGGAATTTGCGATTGGCACCAAGCACACTGGCAAGGTTGCTCGGCTGGTTGACTTTGGCGCGTTCATCCAGTTGGTCCCTGGAGTGGAAGGGCTGGCGCATATCTCGCAACTGGGGGCCGACCACCGCGTCGAACATCCCTCCGAGGTGTTGAAAGAAGGCCAGGAGGTCGAAGTGACCATCTTGGACATCAAGGAAGAAGGCCGCCGTGTCTCCCTTTGCGTTGGCGAGCCGAAGGTGCGTGGCGAGAAGGCCGCCGCCTTGACGCCGGAGCAGGAACAGGTTGCCACAGTGAAGGCAAACCTCAGTGAGACTCTGGAGGGCGAGGTCGAAAGCCAGAAGCCTTTCGGTCTGTTCGTGAAACTGCCCAATGGCCAGACCGGCCTCCTGCACATCTCGCAGATCAACCTAGGCGGAGACGGGATGCTCAAGGAGCGCATCATGTACCGCAAGTATCCGTTGCACAGCAAGATCAATGTCATCGTCAAGGAGGTCGCGGGAAACCGCATTTCCCTGACCTTGCCAGAGACCCTTGCCAGCGAAAATGAGAGTGCGCCTGCTCTTGAAGTGGATGAGAAGGCCGCTTCATTCGGCACTCTTGGTGACCTCTTTGGCGGCCTGAAGCTGTAACCCCATGGCAGTCGCCCGGATCTTCCGGATCTTCCGGATCTTCCGGGTGGCATGATTTTTGCTATTATCATATTAAAAAAAAGCAATTTTCAACCACGAGGTGTGACAAAATGACACAGGAAAATACTACTAACGCATCAAAAGAAGAAGATTTGGCACAGGAAGTGCCGATTAACCATTCTGATGTATCTTCAGAGCAAGCGACAGAAGAACCGGTTGAGATGCCTGAGGCGGCAGAGGCGGCAGAGGCTTCCGAGGCGGCAGAGGCTTCTGAGGGCACAGAGGCACCTGCAGTTGCGGAGCCGCCGGAACCCACTTTGGAAGAGCAGTTGGCAGAGATGAAGGGCAACTATTTGCGTGCCCTGGCCGAGAGCGAGAACTACCGCAAGCGCATGGCGCGGGAGATTTTGGATACGCGGGAACAGACTCGCGTCAAGACCATTGGCGAGATGGTTGGCATCTACGATTTGCTCCAGATGGCGGTGGAGCACGCGTCGAAGGCAACCGATGTGGCGGCGTTGCGCCAGGGGCTGGAGATGAGTTTTGGCGAGTTCAAGCGCATCCTGAAGGGGATGGGCGTGGAGGTTCTGGATGCAGTGGGGCAGCCCTTTGATCCGTCAATCCACGAGGCGATGTCCACGCTGAACAGCGATGAAGTTCCGGATGGTGTGGTATTGCAGCAATGGAAGCCCGGTTTCAAGATTGGCGACAAGCTTTTGCGTCCAGCGACCGTTGTGGTTTCCAAGGGACCGGCGAATCCACCGCCTGCCGAGGCACCCGCTTCCGACGGAGTCGTGGAGAATTGACATTAGATGACTGGAAGGTCTTCAGGAGGAGTGCATAAATGAGTGATTCACAAGATTATTATTCCATATTGGGAGTGTCGCGGGACGCGACACCGGAGCAGCTCAAGAAAGCCTACCGAACCTTGGCCCTAAAATATCATCCGGATCGGAATCCGGATGACAAGGAGGCCGAGGAGAAGTTCAAGGACGTCAACAACGCCTATCAGGTGCTGAGCGACCCCCAGCAGCGTGCGCGGTATGACCAGCTTGGCCATGAGGCATTTACGCATGGCGGCGGTTTCGGCGGCGCCTCCGTGGATCCGATGGACATCTTCAGCCAGTTCTTCGGCGGTGGCGGCTTTGGCGGTTTCGATCTGGGCGACCTCTTTGGCGGCGGCGGACGGCGTTCCCGCAATGCCCCCAGCCGCGGCGACGATTTGCTTTACAGCCTGGAAATCGATTTCGAGGATGCGGTGTTCGGCATCACCAAGACCATCACCATACCTCACACCGAACAGTGCGAGCACTGTCACGGCAAGGGCGCGGAACCCGGCTCCGACAAGCGAACCTGCCCCACTTGCCATGGCTCCGGCCAGCAGACCAGCCGCCAAGGCATGTTCATGATGAGCCAGCCGTGCCGTTCCTGCCATGGAACTGGTTTCATCATCGACAAGCCGTGCCGCGACTGCCATGGACAGGGGCAGGTCGAGAAGCGCAAGAAGATCGAGGTGCGCATTCCGGCGGGCATCGACACCGGCGCGCGTCTGCGGGTCTCCGGCGAGGGCAATGCCGGGTCGAACGGCGGGCCTGCCGGCGACCTCTATGTCGGCATCACGGTTCGTCCCCACAATGTCTTCCAGCGTGATGGCGCAAATGTCTTCTGCGACGTGCCCATTTCGTTTACCACGGCCGCCTTGGGCGGTTCCGTGACCGTGCCGACGGTGGCTGGCCCCGAGGAGATTCAGGTTCCGGCGGGCACGCAGAGCAATACCCGTTTCCGCTTGCGTGGAAAGGGCATGCCGAATATCCGCGGAGGCAGCCGGGGAGACGAGTATGTGCGTATCCTTGTTCAGGTGCCTACCAATTTGAGCAGTGATCAGAAGCGGCTGCTTCAGGAGTTTGCGGAAAAGTCGGATGAACGTCGGCAAAATCCTGGCATCAAGGATTTTCTGGATAAGGCGGTGAATTGGCTCAAAGGCAAAAAGTGAGGCGTCGATGAGATTTCTGGCTCTGTCGGTCGTTGCGGTGTTGCTGAGTGGCGGGCGCCTGATGAGCGCACCCGTTGCGACGACCGCCGCCGCGACATTGGCGCAGTGCCAGAAGGAATTGCAACCGGATCAGCCGGTGGAACTGCGCCGCCGTGCAACGCTGGTGGCGGGAAAATATCTCACTGCGGAAGCCAGCAGGCTCCTTGCGCAATGTCTTCAGGACGAGGATGCCGTGGTACGGCGCAACGCGCTGGTCTCCATCGGCGAGGAACAGTTCCATCTGCGGCAGAATGAGAAGGGCGTGCTGGGGTGTCTGCTCGACCCTGAGGTGAACATCCGCCGTTTGGCCTCGTCTCTGCTGGATGAGGTCATGGTTGCCATGTCTTCTGCCCAAACGGCGAAGGAGCTGCCCAATGTCATCAATTCCGCACTGCAAGACGAGGATGCGGAGGTGCGCCGCAATGTGCTGGTTGCCTTGCAAAACCGCGCTGTGAGCCTAGACGGCCGTGTGCTGGTGCCTTTTCTTCAGGAAAGCTCGCCGGAGACAGTCGTTTTGGCGATTATGCCTTATCTTATGAGCGATGCCCCGCCGGAAGAGCAGTGCAAGACCTTGCTTCCGCTTGCCGCCCGCCCGGAACGCGAGATACGATTGGCACTTGCCGAGGAACTCGAATTCTCGACGGAACCGGCTTTGATGGAGCTTTTTCAGACATTGGCGAAGGACGAGGTGGCGGAGGTGCGGAGTTACGCGCTGGCCTGCCTGCTTCGACTGGCACCGGAGGACGACTCGCTCTTTCCCGCAGTAAGGCAGTTGCTTGCAGACGACTCCGTGGCGGACGGGAGCCGGGTGCGGCTTTTGGAGGCCCTTCGCGGTTTCCCTGCCGAACAGTCTTGGCCAGTCCTTGAGCCACTTTTGATGCGAAGCCAGCCGGAGCGGTTGCGCCTTACGGCCTGGCAGATTCTGCTTGCCCGCAAGGAATTGCAGGAGAGTCTGCCAACCGATCGGCTGATTCGTGAGTTTTTGGCGGAGCCGACTCCGACCATCCGCCGGATTCAGCTGTCGATCTTGCGGCGCCGGCAAGATGTGCTGACCTTGGATGATCTTGCGAAATTGCAGTCCGGCGGTTTTGCGGATGTGCGTCGCTCCGCATTGTCGTTGTCGGCAGGTTTTTCATTGGAACAGCGCATGGAGCTTTTGTTCAATGCGTTATTGGACGAAGATGACTCGGTGCGGGTGGAGGCGGTTCGGCTGGTTGCCAGCCTGCGCCCTCCCGAATGGAAGCAGATTCTTTGCGACAGCCTGGATGACCATAGCGCCGCAATCGCCATCGCCGCCGCGCGCGGGTTGCTGCCGGTGGTCGGCAACGATGGCACCGTGGCGGCCGCATTGAAAAAATACCTCCCGCATTGTCAGGATGCCGCGCTGCGGCGTCAACTCGTGGAACGTCTTTCCAAAATTGGCACAACCCCTCCTGGACCGAAAAAATGAACTGCAGTAATGATGTGAATGCCGAGCAAGTCCTGAAACTGGCGCACGAAGTCATCGACACTGAAATTGCTGGCGTGAAGAAGGTGCGTGACTCTTTGGGCGAGGAGTATGTCGCGTTGGTGGAATTGTGCCTGAAAAAACTTCATACTGGCGGAAAGCTGGTGCTTTGCGGGGTGGGCAAGAGCGGTCACATTTCCAAGAAGCTGGCGGCGACGCTGGCCTCCACGGGGGCTCGCGCAGTTTTCATGCATCCCGTCGAGGCGATGCACGGCGACCTGGGCGTGGTGGCGCCCAATGACCTGCTGCTGGCGGTCAGCTACTCTGGCGAGACCGACGAGCTTCTGCGTGTCCTTCCGGCCGTGAAGCGCATGGGCGTGCCGATTGTCGCCATCACCGGCAAGCCGGAGAGTCGGCTTGCGGGCTATTCCGACCTGGTGGTTCCAATGACCGTGGAGCG
>JAFXSU010000115.1 GCA_017525435.1 Victivallales bacterium | reverse complement strand
TGCATTGATTGTAGCGGTGTTCGTGGCCTGGGCGTGCATTGGTCAGACGGATGTCATTGTGCGGGCTAGTGGTCGAGTGGTGACGCGTGACGGCTCGATTGTCATGAAGCCGTACGCCTCGGCGGTAATCAGCCGCGTCGCGGTTCGTCCGGGGGATGTCGTCGAAGAGGGGGCGACGCTGGTGGAATTCGATCCTGCGCCTTCCCGTGCCGAGTTGTCGCGTCTTCAGGCGGAAGTCGCAGTATTGGAAGCCGAGGAGGAGCGTTATACGGCGGAATTTCGTGGTGTGGAGGATTTCACGCCGACGCCTGGACCGCATGCCGAACACCAGCTGGAGATTTGGCGCCAACGCCGTGGCTATTTCACCGAGCGAATGCATTATTTCGCCAGCAGTCGTGAACGCGTGGTGGCGGCACGGGAGTCTGCCGAACGGAGTCTTGCCAAATATGAGGACATCCTGAAGAATGTCGCGCAGATAGAGGGGATGTACCAGGGACTTTATGAAAAGCAGGTCACTTCTTACAAAGAACTGCTGGAGATTACCGTGGAACGCATGAGAAGTGAGTCCGAGGTCGTTCAATTGCAAGGACATATTGACGAATATGGCCATCAGGAGTTGGCCATCCTGGCAGAGCAGGATGCCTTCCAAGAGGAGTGGCGCAACGCCATTGCCGAAAAGCTGGTCGAAGTCGGCCGTGAACTGGACGGTGTGAGGAGGCAGTTTGAACGCGCCTCTGCGCTGGCTGGCTACGAGTCAATGAAAGCACCCTGCCGTGCCGTGGTTCTGGACGTGGCAGGTTTTCCGGTCGGTGGTGCGGTTGGCGAGGCGGAGGCGCTTCTGACACTGGTGCCCCTGGAGGGCGAGCGGGAGATCGAGGCGCAGGTGCGGCCAAAAGACATCGCTCGGGTTCAGCGTGGGGCTCATGCACGCATCAAACTGGAGGCGTTGCCTTTCCAGCGCCACGGCACTCTGGATGGGGAGGTGCTGGATATTTCGCCAGATGCCTTCCAGCGTGGCGGTCGTTCTGAGGAAGGGATGGATGACGCCTTCTACCGTGCGAGACTTTCCGTGAGCGGTGAACTTCGTCATGCACCGTCTGATTTCACGCTTTTGCCCGGCATGAAGACGGAAGTGGAGATCAAGTGTGGTCGCCGTCGCCTAATTACCTATCTCATCTATCCACTTATCAAGGGGTTAGATGAGGCATTCCATGAACCGTAAACACGATTGCTCGGTGGACGGAATGGATGCAATGTGCAGAGCTAGGTATGGAATATCACAAAGGATAAGCAAGTCATGTTGATCACCGGGACATTTTTGGATGAGATCAGCCACGACATTCCGCACCAGAACTGGGGAGAGAAGGAATGGGACCGCGATTTCGCGTGCATGAAGGCGACTGGCATCGATACGGTGATTCTCATCCGTTGCGGGCACAAGCGTTTCATCACCTATCCATCGAAAGTCCTGATGGGGCAAGAGAAGTGCTTCGAGCCCTCGATGGATTTGGTGGATCTTTTCCTGCGCCTCTCCGACCGCTACGGGATGGCCTTCTATTTCGGGCTGTATGACTCCGGGAACTACTGGCACAACCAGCAGTTTGCCAAGGAGCTGGATCTTTCGAAGGCGGTCGCGGAAGAGGTCTGGAATGCCTACGGTCATCATCCCAGTTTCAAAGGGTGGTATCTCAACTGCGAAATCTCACGGGCGTCTGTGGGCATGGCACACCTTTACCGCGACCTGGGAAACTTCGTCAAAAGCCTCTCCGGCAATCTCCCGACGCTGATTTCGCCCTATATCGCCGGAATCAAGGCGAATCCAGACAATGCGACCACCATCGCCGAACACGAGCGCGACTGGAACTCCATCCTTGCGGAAATCCAAGGCGCGGTGGATATTGTTGCCTTTCAGGACGGGCATTGCCTCTATGACGAACTCCCAGACTACCTTGCAATCAACCTCGCACTGGCGAAAAAATACGGGATGAAGAGCTGGACCAACTGCGAGAGCTTCGATCGCGACATGCCCATTCGGTTCCTCCCCATCAAGTGGGACAAGATGCGCCTGAAGCTGGAGGCTGCCGGAAAATGCGGAGTGGACAAGGCGATTACCTTCGAGTTCTCGCACTTCATGAGTCCAAACTCAATGTACTCCTCCGCTCATGGCCTCTACGACCGCTATATGGAATATCGACAGAAACTACTTTCGCATTAAAATGATGTAAGTATATTGGAATCTAGCTTTTAACTTGCTTTATTTTGGGCCGACACCTGGGACATCAAATGAATTCTAATGTGGTGCGAGGAGGCAGAAGGGCTGCCAGGGGAGGTTTCGCAGGATGAAGAAAAGCACGACGATGGTGATGATGGTCCAGATGAGGCATCGGATTTTCATCAGCTTGGGAAATAGGAGCAAAATCGCCGCCATGAGTATGGATGGAATAAATAAGATATTACTTGAAAAACACTTATGTATATCTCCGTGAAGCAGGGCGGCGAGTGCGCGAGTGCATCCGCAACCCGGACAGTATAGTCCCGTGGTCTGATAAAGCAAGCATTTTGGCCAATATGGGAATTCCTCAGGGGGAAAGAGATATAGCAAAACTACGACCGTAGCCGTTCCGACTATCGCGATTCCTGTGAGGATGATTCGTCGTCGGTTCATATTACCTTGTGCGCTGATAGAGTCCGGCGAGTTTTCCGACAAGCCAGGAACCTGCGGCACCGATTGCCTTCAGATGGAAAATACGTTCTATCCAACTGCGGCGCAGTTCAATGGCGTTCACTGGGCAGAACTCGTGGCAACAGTAGCATCGGATACAAGTTCGCTGATTTACGCAGTCGCCTTTGCGTCTGGGGTCGATGGCACCCGGCTTTACAGGACAGCCATTATAACATTTTAAGCATTTGATACACTTCGACTTGTCGATATATGGTCGGTCGGCAATCTGGCGGCGGAGCCAGCGTAGCATCCAGCCTGGAAGCGGGAGGATGCGCATGATGTTCGCAGGTGCCTTGATTAACTCGAAATCCGCCACGCGAAGCGATTCCACGGTTTCGCCAATGACCTCGATTTTTTCAGGGGTCGTCGTTCCGTAGCCGGCGCGGGCGGCCGCCTGAAGTAGCGGGTAGCTTTGGGAATCTAGTCCAATGAGTTGGCAGCCAACGACATCCACCGCCGGAAGATCAGTGCCTACCACCAGGGCGCCAATCTTGCGTGGACGACCACCGTGGGGGCCAGGACCCTCCATCGCGACCACGGCGTCCAGTATGGCGAGTTTGACCTTGGCGGTGCGATTGATGTCGATCATCAAATCGGCGAGCCGGTCGCGGTTCTGGAAGCGGAAGTGGTATTGCGCCTTG
>JAFXSU010000114.1 GCA_017525435.1 Victivallales bacterium | reverse complement strand
GCGTGGGGTGTCCAATTTAACGATTCTCTTTCTGCCATGACCTTTATCCGTTCATCCCATCGCCACCTGGCCGGTCTGTTGCTGGCCTTGATGTTGTTGGCGTGTGTGTTGGGAGGCACGGCAGTGGTTTTGCTGGAGGCGAACCATGAGTGCACCGGCGGAGATTGCCCGATTTGCGAACTGGTGGCGATGGCGCATAACAGCCTTGCGTTCACTTGTCGGGGCTCGTCGTCTTTGACCGGAACGGCAATCTGCTTGGCAACGGAAGCCCGATTGTGCCTGCGGTCGCAGGTCATGGCTTGTCCCGGAACACTGGTGCATCGTAAAGTTCGCTTCAACAATTGAGGGGAGTTGCATTCCCGTCGGCGTAAATTATTCCGGCAGACGGCCGGAATGCAACCATTAGAATAAAACTTAAATTGTTAAAAATGAATAAGTTAGTTAGTTTTTCAATAGCCTTTCTTGCGTTTTTGTGTCTGTTGTGCGGCTGTTCGCGAAGTGGCGAGCGGCCTTCTGCTTCGTCTTCCGCAGGTGGAAAGTTCAAGCTCGTCGTCACCATTTTCCCCATCTACGACTGGACGCGTGAGATTCTCGGTAGCCATTTGGCTGACACGGAGTTGCGTCTGCTTTTGGATTCCGGCGTGGACCTTCACAACTACGAACCGACCGCACAGGACCTGCTGACAGTGGGAGGCTGTGACCTCTTCCTGCATGTCGGCGGCGAGTCGGACAAGTGGGTTGCCAGTGCGTTGGCTTCCGTGCCGAATCCGCAACGCCGAGTTGTAAACTTGCTTGCCGTCCTGGGCGACCAGGTACGCGAGGAAGAACTTGTGGAGGGCATGGAGGAACATCACCACCATGATGAAGATGAGGACGAAGACCACGACCACGATGAGGACATGGGCGAAGAACATCACCACCATGATGAAGACGGCCACGATGCGGACGAACATGTGTGGCTCTCCCTGCGCCTGGCCCAGCGTTCCTGCCGCGCCATTGCCGAACAGCTGGCCGAACTGGATCCCGCAAATGCCTCTGACTACCGCGCGAACTGCGAGGCGTACTGCGCCAAGCTCGCTGCGCTGGATGCGCAGTTCGCCGAGGCGGTCGAACACGCCTCTGTCAAGACGCTCCTCTTTGGCGACCGCTTCCCCTTCCGTTATCTTGCGGATGATTATAATTTGCAATACTTTGCTGCATTTACTGGATGCTCGGCGGAGTCCGAGGCGAGTTTCAAGACGGTCGCTTTCCTGGCTGGAAAAGTAGATGAACTTAGCCTGCCATGTGTTCTGGCCATTGAAGGGCCACAGCACCGCCTTGCCGAAACCATTGTCAAGACCACGAAGGTGAGCCAAAAGTGCCCCGTGCTGCTTTTGGACTCCCTGCAAGCCACTACTGCGCAGGATGCGCAGGCGGGCAAGACCTACCTCGGCACCATGGAGAAGAACCTCGAAGTGCTGAGGCAGGCGCTGCGAAACTAGTCCTGTAATTTGTTTCAATGGCATTACTAACTGCAAACAATCTTACTTTAGGCTACGGCGACCGACTGCTGCTCAGCGGACTCAATTTCACCGTGAATTCAGGAGACTACCTGTGTGTCGTCGGTGAGAACGGCTCAGGCAAGAGCACGCTGGTGCGTTGCTTGCTGGGGCTTCAGCAGGTGGCCGCCGGTGCCATTGTGCCTGGCGACAATCTGAAGATGAACCAGATCGGCTATCTTCCGCAGCAGACGGTGGTGCAGAAGGACTTCCCTGCTACGGTCTGGGAGATTGTCCTGTCGGGTTGCCAGGGACACCGCGGGCTGTGGCCATTCTACAGCAAGGCGGACAAGGCGTTGGCGAAGGCGAATATCGCTCGCATGAACCTCACCGAATTGACTCGACGCTGCTATCGCGAACTCTCCGGCGGCCAGCAGCAGCGGGTGCTGCTGGCACGCGCCCTCTGTGCCACCAAGCGGCTCTTGCTGCTGGACGAGCCGGTCTCCGGCCTTGACCCCCGCATGACCGCCGAGATGTACCAGCTCATTGAAAAGCTCAACCGCGAGGAGAAGATCACCATCATCATGGTAACGCACGACCTCGCTGCCGCAAGGAGCTATGCCTCGCACATCCTGCACATCGGGCACAAGACCTTCTTCGGAACCAATGCGGAGTATTTTGCCAGCGACCTGGGGCGTCACTTTACCGCGCTTGTCGGCGGCGACAGGAATTTGAATAATTGAATCACTGCTCAATTACAAACAAGATACAACAATGTTTGCACAACTTGCTCAGTATCTGCACTATCCATTTGTTCGTCACGCTCTGCTCGTAGGCGTCCTCATTTCACTGTGTGCCTCGCTTTTGGGCGTCACGCTGGTTCTGAAGCGCTTTTCGCTGATCGGCGACGGTCTTTCGCATGTGGCCTTTGGTGCGATGGCGATTGCCGGTGTGTTGCATTTTTCCCATGACATGTACTTTATCCTGCCAGCGACCATTGTTTGCGCGGTGCTGATGCTGCGGGCAGGGCAGAATACGGCAATCATGGGCGACGCGGCGGTGGCTCTGCTTTCGGTCGCCTCGCTGGCCATCGGCTACCTGCTGGTGAACCTCTTCTCGACTTCCACGAATCTCACTGGCGACGTGTGTACCACGCTCTTCGGCTCGACCTCCATTCTCACCCTTTCCAAATTTGACGTTTACCTGAGTACTGGTCTCTCCCTGGCCGTCATCGCAATCTTCGTGCTCTTCTACAACAAGATTTTCGCTTGTACCTTCGATGAGGACTTCGCACGTGCGACGGGAACGCCGGTCACGGCCTACAACTTCTTCATCGCGGTGGTCATCGCGGTCATCATCGTGCTGGCGATGAAACTGGTGGGGGCTCTGTTGATTTCCGCACTGATCATCTTCCCCGCGCTCTCCGCGATGCGTGTCTTCCGTTCGTTCCTGGCGGTGACCATCTGTTCCGCCATCCTTTCGGTGGTCTGCTCGCTTTCCGGAATGCTCATCTCTATTTTGGGTGGCACGCCAGTTGGGTCAACGATTGTCTGCTGTGATCTAGTGGTCTTTCTTCTCTTCAGCCTCTATGGATTGGCTCAGCGGCGTTTCCGCGTGAACATCCCTGCCGCCGCAGCCGCCGGAATTGCATTCGTGCTGCTGGTCAGCGGGTGCTCCTGCTCCAAAAACGACTCCGCAAAGCCCGCGCAGGCCAATGCCCCGGCCGATGAACGAAAATTCGACATCGATCTCACGCAGGAAAACGCCACAATGGCATGGACGCTTGCGTACTATATGGATCAAAATCCCGATGACTATACCGGAATGCATGTCCGAATCGCCGGACGTTTCGGCTACGTCAAGGACCCCGCCACGAACCTGGACATTCCTGCCTGCATCGTGACCGATGCGACTGCCTGCTGCCAGATGCGCTTCGAGTTCGCCCAAAGCGCCGGACCATTTCCCACCGAGGGCACGCAGATCATCCTTACGGGTGACATGGCAACGGTCGAGCACGCCGGCAAGAAGTATTGCAATCTCGAAGGCGCAACTTTCTCGCTGGCGCGCTGACGG
>JAFXSU010000014.1 GCA_017525435.1 Victivallales bacterium | reverse complement strand
GTCACGCTGGAGGTCATGGGCGGGCAGGTCACGCGCTACCCTGGCAATTACGCACAATATATGGAAGCTCGTGTTGCCCGGCATGAAAACCTCTTGGCGCAAAAGCGTAACCTCGACCACAAGAAAGAGCAACTGGAGCGTTTCATCGACCGCTTCCGATACAAGGCTACCAAAGCGGCACAGGCGCAGAGCCGCCAGAAGCAACTGGACAAGCTGGAGGACATCCAGGTACAGTCCATCACTGCGCATGGTCCGCGCATTCGTCTGCCACAACCGCCGCGTTCGGGAGACGAGGTGGTGCGTCTGGAGGACGTTTCCTTCTCCTACGATGGCAAGCGCGATGTGGTCTCCCACTGCGACCTGCGGTTGATGCGCGGGGAGCATGTCGCCCTCGTTGGTCTCAATGGCATGGGCAAGACCACGCTTTTGCGTTTGATTGCGGGCCGACTTGCGCCCACCGCCGGACGCGTTGTCACGGGCACGAATGTCCTGCCCGGCTACCAGTCGCAGGACTATGCGGAGACCATGGATCCGAATGCGACGGTTTACGAGACTGCCAAGAGCTACGCTTCCGAGCGTTCTGAAGCGGATATCCGAGAACTGCTAGGCGGCTTCGGCTTCTCCGGCGAGGCAATCGACAAGAAGGTCCAGGTGCTCTCCGGTGGCGAGAAAGTCCGCTTAGGCTTGGCGAGGTTGCTCCTTAAGCCACTGAATTTCCTGATGTTGGACGAGCCAACGACGCATCTGGACATCCATGCCCGCGAGGCACTTCAGGAAGCACTGTCAAGCTATCCCGGTACCATCGCGCTGGTCTCCCACGACATCGAGTTCGTGCGCGGAATCGCCAAAGACATCTACGACTTGCGGCCAGGTAAGGTCACGCGCTACTACGGTGATTATGACTACTACCGTGAAAAACTTGCTCAGGAGCAGGCCGCACAAGCCGCTGCGGAACTTGCCGCGAATCCTCCTACGCCTGTTCCTGCCATCGTGCCCAAAAATGTCCCGTCGGCGCCCAAGACGGTGGAAAAGAACGTGCCGCAGCGTTCCTACAAGGACCAGAAGCGCGCGGAGTCGCAGTTGCGTCAGACCTTTGGAAAGTTGAAACGCCCCTACGAGTCGCAGGTCGCTTCATGCGAGGAGAAGATTGCGGCGCTGGAGAAAGAACAGCAGGAGATCTATGAAAAACTCAATGCTCCGACGGCGGACACGGATTTTGCCGCTTTGAACAAGCGCCTTGCGGAAATCAACCAGGAGTCCGAGAACGAGACCTGGCGCTGGGAAGAGGCGTCCACTTCTTTGGAGAAGCTTGAGGAGGAGTTCCAGGAGCGCCTGGCGGCTATCCAACGCGGTGAGGTGTAGTCACCTATCCTTGACTTGACCAGGACAATAAAGTCGTTCTTTTGACAACAATGCCTTGCTTTTGTCACGCGTGGCACAAGACACAGTTTTATACCGGACAGCAGTGCTCAAACGGAGTATATTAAGACAAATCGCTTTGTCGCGTTAATCACGACAACCTTGGTGCTGTTCATATATGTATCGCAATATCGTGGAAATACAATTTCTTTTCGGCTTCTTCGCCTTCTGCCTGGGGGCAATTGTCGGCAGCTTCCTGAATGTGGTGGTCTGGCGCGTGCCGCGCGGGATGTCGATTGTGTCTCCTCCGAGTGCCTGTCCGAAGTGTGGTCATCGAATTCGTCCGTGGGAGAACATTCCGATTTTGAGTTGGGTGTTCCTGGGGGGGAGGTGCAGCGGCTGCCATCAGCCCATCTCGTGGAAGTACCCTGCCGGCGAGGCGGCGGTCGGTATCCTCTTCTGGATGATTTTCCAGCGCGTCTTTGGCGACGGACTGCCGTTGTCCACCGTTCTGGGCTGGTGGTGGTTCGCAGGTGCGATGCTCTCGCTTGCCCGCATCGACTACGAAAAGGGCGTGATCCCCAACCTGGTGACTTACTCCGGAATGGTTGCCGCGCTGGCGCTGGCAGTGGTCTTTCCCTATGGGCGCCCTGCCATCGCGAACCCCGCAGACCTGAATCTGGGCTGTGTCCTTTCCCGTCCGCTGGTGGCGTTTCTCTTGACGGTTGGCCCGCCCGCAGTGGCTACCCGGCTGGCCGCCGCCGCCGATTGCCTCTTCGGCATGCTTCTTGCAGGGCTGGTGCTTGGTAGTGCTAACTGGCTGGGAAGTATGGCATTGCAGAGCTGGAGGATGCGCCACAACAAGGCCGACTTGCCCGCCGAGCCGCTGGGTTGGGGGGATATCAAGATGTTGGCGATGACAGGCGCGTTTCTGGGGGCGGACGCATGCGTTTACTTGCTGGCTGGCGGGGCGTTAATCGGTTTCGTGGTCTGTCTTGTCCAGCTGGGGCGCCGCAAGGCCGCCGGAGGCATCTGGAGTTCGTTGCCATTCGCGCCGTTTTTTGCGGTGCCCGCGCTCTTGTGGGTGGTACTCGGCAATTGGCTCTACCTCTTATATCGTCTCTGCGCTCCGGCGCAGTATTAAGCTTAGGCGGTTCCCAAAAGAGGCCATTTTGCCTGTTCGTCATGTCAAATCATGTCAAAAAGCAAAAAAAATAGGCCTGGAATGCGATTTCACCCGGAAAAATTGCTGGTACGGGCTTGAAAAAAACAATTAATCGGCTAAGTTTACTAGTTAAACATAATTAATTCAAAAAAACGCCTTCTTTTCAACCTCAAGGAGTTTTATTCTCAAATGGGTAAACTTGGAAAAATCTTGGCCCCTGTGGTGGCCGTTTTTGCGATTGCCGCACTGGTGATGAGCTTCCTGGTCGCCAAACAAGGCAAGTTGTTCCGGGAGAGAGCCGCAGTGCTTGCTGAGGGATTGGTCTCCGCGGCTCAAAAGCTCGATTCCGGCAGTGGCGACAAGAGCAAGGTGACCTTCACGAAAGCTGAAAACGGCAATCCCGAGGACGGCACGTTGGGCTGGCCCAAATACGTGGAAAGCCCCGACGGCTATTCGTCCAGTGCCAATGCGGTGGCCGGACTGGCTGGGAAAGTCATTTCGCAGCGTGACTTCATCATCGAGAAGCTCGTTGAAACCAGTGCGCATTTGGAGACCCCGGAAGACCTCCGCCCCAACGAAGAGGCGTTGCAGAGTCTCGCAACATACGAAGAGGGCGCGGGCGATTTCTTCTCGTATGTGGATAACCGCGTTCAACGCGACAAGAATATCGTGGCCACCATCAATCAGTTTGCGATGGGGATGGGCGTGCGCAGTACCTTTAAAGGAACGATCCAGAAGGGTGGTGCGTTGACCCCGGCGGACAACGCAGTGTTCAATGACATTCGCGGGCGCGTGACCACGCTCCAGGGCAATTACCGCACCTTCCAGAAGTTCTTGCAGACGACTGGTCAGAATCTGCGGGGCGTCCCGCTTCAGGAGGGAACCTGGAAGTCCACTGACTTTGGCAGCATGTCTGCCTTCTCCAATAGCGGCATGGACACCAAGGATGCCGGCGAACTCACCGCCGCGATGGAGAAGTTCTCCGCTGACTTCCAGACCATCCGCGCCCAGATGGCCCGCATTCCGACGCTTACCAGCGATTTGGCGGAGGCCAAGGCTGAAATTCAGCGCCAGAAAGATGCTTATGCGGCTCTGATGGAAAAATTTGAGAAGGATGAGGAAGTCATTCAGAACTACTACAAGCAGGGATTGGGCATGAGCAGTGCCACCAATGACAAGGTGCGCAAGGAATCCTATGAGGATATCCGCAAGGATCTCTCCGGCGAAGTCCTGCAGGCTGATGCCAAATTCGGCTATGTCATCGTCAACCTGACCGACTGCGATGTCGTCAAGGACATCAATCTTTCGGTGCATCGCCTTTCGGATGGCAAGTACTTGGGACTGATTAAGATCGTCAATGCTGGTGAGTTCAACTCCATCTGCACGATTGCCAGTGGGAGCATCAGCGACATTTCGGTTGGCGACAAGGTTGTGGTCGGCAGTGCCGCTATCCAGGGAAAATAATTACACCTTCGAAGCTCAAGGAGACCAATTATGGCATTTGGACTGAAGAAAAAAGACGACAACGCCGTGGTTCCCCCGCCGGAAGAACAGGCGGCTCTCCCGCCTCCGATCATCCGTTCTAAGCCTGCGGGCGGCTCTTCGCTGGGCATTGGTGGCATCTGCCTGATTGTGGCGGCAGTCGCATTGCTGGCCACCATTGGCGGTCAGTTCTTTGCGATGAAGGCGATGTTCCTTTTCTAGGAGCGGAAAAGTCCGTGTAAAACGGCAAATGTCCTGGAAACGGCATGCGAATACGGAAAATTCTACAATTGTCGTTGTGCATCGGCGCCTTGTTGTGGTTGGCGGTTGGATGCGTGGGTATCCAGTCTGACCCCAACAGCGACTTGCCAGGCAATGTGCCAGCCAGCTGGGAAGGTCAGACATTGGGCGTTCCGATGTGACCTGAAAGCAACAGTGTTTTTGAGAGGGAATCATTTTGGGCCACGGTCGCTCCATAAGTGACCGTGGCCTTTTGACTTATGACGAAACTTGGTCATTTGATTGTCGCATGTGGGGGAACCGGCGGGCATTTCTACCCGGCGCTCTCCGTGGCCCAGGGATATTGTGTGCGCGGAGGCCGTGCAACTCTGCTGGTTTCTGGCAAGCACGCAGGTGAACAGGCGGCCGCCGCTCAAGCGGTCGGTTTGCCTACCCGCGAAATTCGCACGGTGCGTAGCCCTGTCGGATTAGTCGAGGCGATTCTCTTTCCTTTTCGGATGCTGACGTGCCTACGCGAAACGCGTCGTGTGCTGAACGAACTGCAAGGCGACATGCTCTTGGGGATGGGCAGTTTTTCTGCCGTCCCGCCATGCTGGGTATGGCCATGGCGCAAGAAACCGATGGTGCTTCATGAAGGTAACGCCTTCATGGGCAAGGTGAACCGCATCTTCGTCGGTCATGCCAAAGCCATCGCGCTTTCTTTGCCACTGGCGGACGAGTCGCAACGCAAGGGCATCCCTGCGCATATCACCGGAATGCCATTGCGCGAGGCAGTCATCCAGGCGGCGGCGACGCCGGTGACTGCGAGTCAGCGTGCTGAAATCCTGGCTTCCTTTGGATTGGTGCCTGAGCGCAGAACAATGCTGGTCTTTGGTGGTAGCCAGGGGGCTCGCGCGATTAATACGCTATTGGCAGAGACTGTGTTGCGACTGGCAGATCTGACAGAGAGGCTCCAATTCATCCTGTTGACCGGCACCGAGGAGAACGCCCCCCTTCACGAAGCGTTTGCGCAGGCGGGACTGCTTGCGCGAATTGTCAAGGGGGATCCGGAGATTCAACGGTGTTATCAAGTTGCGGACCTCACGCTCTGTCGTGCAGGTGCCTCTAGCATCTGCGAACTGGCACTGTTCCAGAAGCCGATGGTGCTGGTGCCTTTGCCAAGCGCGGCGGACAATCATCAATTTGTGAATGCCCGCACACTGGAACAGGCAGGGGCTGCCCGTTGCCTGGAACAGCGTCTGGCCACTCCTGAAGTGCTGGAGAAACTGATTCGCGAGTGGTTGGCGAAGCCCGAGGCGTGGCAGGCGATGGGGCATGCGGCCGCGCAATTCGCCCATCCCGATGCCACCCGTGCCGTAGTGGATTTGCTCGTAGCGCAAAATTGAAAAAAAGTGCCGTCACCATTGATTTAAGCAAGGAACGCGGAGTGCTGGCGCATGACCCCGCGATGCTTTCGTTTCGACAATACTTGGCACAGGAGCGGCAGTATTCCGAACATACGGTCGAGGGATACTTCCAGGATGTCGCGCAATTCCTGAATGCCAATCCGCGTATTCTTCCGCCGGATGGGGCCTCGGAATGCCGCTGGTCGGCGGTCACGGAACGTGATGCACGGCATTTCATAGCATCGCTTTCGGAACTGGGCGACACTCCGACGAGCGTGAACCGCAAACTCTCCAGTATGCGGTCGTTTTTTCGTTTCCTCGTGCGGGAAGAAAAGTTGGAGGGCAGTCCGTTTCATCTCATCCGCGGGCTGCGACGGTCTAAGTTGCTCCCTGTCGTCCTCACGGAGGGGCAGGTGGCGACTCTGCTGGAGACACCGGTGCGCTTCTGGACCGAGCAGGCCGCAAACCCCGACCGACATCAGAAATACCCCCATCCGGATTTCCTCGGCTTGCGGGACAGCGCCATCTTGGAGGTCATCTATTCTGGTGGTTTGCGTGTTAGCGAGGCGGTCGGACTTAACTTCGAGGATGTGGATTTTGCACAGAATCTCTTCCGTGTCTTCGGGAAGGGCCGCAAAGAACGCATCTGCATGCTAGGAGAGCCCGCGCATGATGCGATGATGGCATATCTTCGACGACGTGAAGAACTCGGCCTGGGGGCTTCCAATGCTCCGGGACCGCTCTTCGTGAACTACGAAGGAATGCGCCTGACCACGCGAAGCGTGGAGCGCGCCTTCGCCCAATACGTCTCGGCGGCGAATCTCCCGCCGGAGGTCACTCCGCACAAGTTGCGGCACTCCTTTGCTACGCATCTTCTGGCTGCCGGTGCCGACATACGCACCGTCCAGGAGATGCTGGGACATGCACGCCTGGCCACCACGCAGATTTACACGCATGTGAATATCCAGCAGCTCATCGAAGTTTACGCGGCGACTCATCCTAGGTCGTAACTTGTCTATAATAAATTAATAATGTTTAATAATCAAAAAGTCATCGTAGTGATGCCCGCCTACAATGCGGAGGCAACGCTGGTGAAGACCTACCAAGAGGTCATGGCACAGCCATTTGTGGACCATGTCATCGTGGTGGATGACGCATCAAGCGATGCGACGGAACGCATTGCCAAGACGCTTTCGGAGGCGACTTATTTCCGTCATCCTGTGAATCGTGGCTACGGGGGCAACCAGAAGGACTGCTATCGGCTGGCGTTGGAGCAGGGCGCAGACATCGTGATTATGGTGCATCCCGACTACCAATACACTCCATTGCTGATTGGTGCGATGACCACGATGATTGGCAATGGCCTGAATCATTGCGTGCTGGGGTCGCGCATTCTTGGCGGTTATGCGTTGGCAGGCGGGATGCCTTGGTATAAGTATGTCGCCAACCGCTTCCTGACTTTTGTGGAGAATGTCTTGACCGGTGCGAAACTTTCCGAATATCATACCGGCTATCGTGCATTCTCACGGACATTGCTGGAGTCGCTGGACCTTGAGAATAATTCTGATGACTTCATCTTCGACAACCAGATGCTTTGCCAGATCATTTGGAGTGGCACCATCATTGGCGAGGTCTCCTGCCCAACGAAATACTTTGAGGAAGCCTCCAGCATCAACTTCCGGCGTTCCAGCATCTATGGAATTGGCTGCCTGTGGTATGGACTGTTGTATCGGCTCTGTCGCTGGCATCTGGCATCTTCGCGCCTTTTCCCCAAGGAGAAGCGAAACCGTCTCTCGCGTCCAGATAATGCTTAAGGAGTTTTCATATATGCTTGAGGAGCAAAAGAAAATTGAGTTTTGGGCGGTGCGCCACGGCGAGACCGAAGAGAACCGTCTTGGAATCATCCAAGGGCAGGGTGTTGGAACACTGTCGTCATGTGGACTTCGCCAGATGGCATTGGCGGCCGAGCGTCTCTACCGGGTGGATTTCAATGCCATCTACGCAAGTGATCTCTCTCGCGCGATGGAGTCTGCGCTGATCATCCAGGCCGCCGGTCATGCCAAATGTGAAATCCAGTCGAGTTGGTCCTTGCGCGAATGGCACCTGGGCGTGCTGGAGGGCCTCACCCGCGAGGAGTGCGCCGTGCGCTACCCGGAGGTCTGGGAGGCGGTCTGCACCCCTAGCGTGAATGCTGAAGTTCCTGATGGCGAGAGCCGTATGGCACTTTACGGGCGAATTCGCGACTTCCTATATGAACTGGTCGCCAAGCATCAGGCGGGCGACCGCATTCTGCTGGTCACACATGGCGGAGTGATGCGGATGCTGCTTCGGTTGGTTGTGGGGGAACTGCGCACTGGCAACAGCGACGGTGCGGTTGCCAATGGTTCCATCGCCCGATTTAACTACTATCCGGCCACGCAAAGTTGGCAGCTCATTGCCTGGAATAGCACCGAGCACTTGGAATAGTTCGTGGCGCGAAATTCGCAATCGCGACTACTTGAGATATTTGCGCATCTTTTTCGGGATGCCGTGATCCTTTTTGACCGCGAGGATGATATGTCGGATAGGGTCGTCGGGCACCAGAGAGAAGGCGATGTCCTCCACCTGCTCGAAGCCGAAAACCGGACACGCCTCGGCGAAAAGTGGCGCCTCCTCCAGAGGCCAGGACTGTCCTTTCATCAGGACGAAGACGCCGCCCATGGCCAGTAGCTCCGATGCATCCGGCAGGAGTTCCACGCCTTTGCCGACCGCTCGCGCAGTCACGATTTCGGCGTGATGCCAAAGGTCGGTGCGTGTGCGCCCCACATCGCGTCCGCGGAAAGATGCCGCGCCACTGCGCCCGGTACGTGGAATCAGCGGAATGGTGGCGTTAAGAAAATCCACCTTCTTCTGCCGTGCGTCCACAAGGGTAAAGTCCTGAGTGGTCATCCAGGTCATCAAAGGCAGTCCGGGGTATCCGCCGCCGGAACCCAGGTCCACGATGGCGGAGTTCTCTTCCGACATGCCAAGGATGGCATTGAGCACCGAGAGCGAGTCCAGCACCTGGAATTTCAGGTAGTCGGCGGGCGAGGTGATACGGGTGAGGTTTAGCCATTCGTTCACGCCGACCAGATGGCTGTAGAGTTTCTCCAAAGTGTCGCGGTGTTTATCGGTGCCTTCCGGGATATTCAGTGCGGCGCATTGCTCGCCAAAACGCCGCCAGTCCGCATCGTCGAAGTGCAGTCGGGGATACTTCTCGGGCAGAAAATCCTCAGGATTTCTTTCCGCATGGACAAAAGGTTGCTGCATTATTTTTTCCTCACGGAGAATCCGAAATGACCGAGTTCTGTGCCTAACGAATAATAGTGACCGTGTGCGTAGGCGAGCAGATTCGCCTTCTCCAAGTCAAGTTTACCCTTGTCGTCAATGAGGTCGCTAGTGACCTGCACAGCAATTACTTCGCCGATGAAGAGGTCGTGGCTGCCCAATTCTATCACTTGCTTGACGGCACATTCCAAGCTCAAAGGGCATTCCGCGACGATTGGAGCGACGACCTTGCTTGCCTTGACCGCTGTGAGCTTCCGCGCCGCGAACTTGTCGGTGTCCGCTCCGGAGGCCACACCACAGAAATCCACGGCTTCGGCCATGTCGGCGGTCGGGAGATTTACCGTGAAACACCGCAATTCCTTGAGGGCACGGTAGGAGAAGCGCGACTTGCGCACGCCAATGCCTACAATCGGCGGGTCGGAGCAGAGCGTGCCTGTCCAGGCGACCGTCAGCAGATTCCACGGGAATCGCCGACCGTCGCCCGTGCCGACTAACACGACTGGGGACGGAGCCAGTTGTGTGCTTCCTGGCCAGAGGGTCTTTTCCATAATTAGCAATTAGCAATTAGCAATTGTCAATTGGAGGATGGGCGAAAATGCGGTTCTGCACGCCGCACTCCTACGCGGTTTTTCCGTCTTCTAGAATTTCCACCCGCAGTCGCGGAGGAGCTGCATGAAGCGTCGGCCGTATTCGACATAGACATCGTAGCGGTACTTGCGCACGGTGTCGGTGTTGTCGTTGCCGCTGGGGTCATGGAAGACTGCGCCGAGGTGAGGCTCCATGGAGAAGCCGCCGTCGTAGCCGGTTTTGAGCAGGTCGGTCATGATGGCTCGCACATCGCCGCAGCCGTCGCCGGCGAAGGTGTACACAGGGGCATCGCAGCCAGCGCCCGCCTCGTTCGGAAGGGACAGCCCGTCCTTGATATGTACATAGGAGATATAAGGTCGCACGCGCTTGTAGAACTCCCAGGCGGACTGGATCGGCCAGGGCTTCGGCCCGATGCGGCGCGGATTGAAGACGGGGTTGCCGGTGTCGAAAATGAGCGTGAAGGCGGGGCTGCCGTTCATCTGCTCGACCAGTTTGAGGGTGTGCAGGTGGCTCATGCCACCGTAGTTCATGCAGTTCTCGTGGCCGTATACCACGCCGTTGTCCGCGCAGATTTGCACCAGCTCGCGGACCTTGCGGAAGATGATCGCCTCCAGTTCTGGCGAGTCACCCGGCTCGTCTTTGGGAACCAGGAAGGACATTCCGCGCACTAGCTTGATGCCCAGCTTCTTCATGCGAGGCAGGGCGGTCAACAGTTCCTGTTTGCTGGCCTCGAAGTCCTCTTCCTTGCGAGGGTGGCGGCTCCAGTTTGCAATCGCACTGCCGTAGCAGTTGATCTTGACGCCGGATTCCGCGAGCAGCTGCTCGACCTTTTCGAACTCCTCATCGCTCATCGTACCGAGCATCTTTCCACCGATATTGCGAGCCTCGATGTTGTTCCAGCCCAATTCTTTGGTGGCTTTAATCTGGGTGGCAAAATCTGGAGATGCCTCGTCGGCGAAACCTGTAAAGAACATGATGAGAACCCCTGTGATTTAATTGTTATTAACTAGTTTGTAATTAAAATGTTATGCATTAACAAATCCATTTCTGGCTGGCTTCCTGATCCAGAAGCAGCTGCGCCAGGCTCCAGCCGATAGGGGCGTTGGTCCATCCGGTGTAGATGCTGTCGGCACCTCCCTCGTAGTGGTTTCCACCGCCCCATTGACGGGTAGTCAAGTCGAACATTCCGCGCCAACATCCTTTCAGCTGGGGACTATCGGCGGTATCCTGGATGTCCACCAGAAATTCCACGATGTCCAGGAGGAGCTGCCGGTAATTCTTGCCACCAGGGAGTCTGGTAAATTGTGAGAAGGCGACCACTGCGAAATTCATCGTGTAAATCAAATCGACCAATTGGGTGCCGGATGGCGCCTCGTAGTGTTCGGCGGGCAGAAGGCAGCTTCCGGGAGCCATGCGTGCGACGATGCGCGCGGCCAACGATTGCGCCAGTGGAAGCAGACGGTCATTGAAATTCGGAAGTCGATGACAGTGGGCGACCGCCAACAGTGAATAGCATAGTTCGCTGCAGTTCCAGGTGTCGAGCTGTTCGCGAACATAGTCGAAATAGGCGTCGATCTGGCGATTCCAGTTGTCCTTTTCCTCTTGGGTGGCAAGTGGCCAGGCGGCTGCCAACGCGGCGGCTGCCAGACCTCCCCAGTGCGGAAGGCGCAGGTTGCCGAGCCAGCGTGGCTGAAAGTCTGGTTGTTCGTCAGGGAAATTGGCCGCAAATGCCTGATAGAGTGCCTGTGCGCCAGCCAAGGCATAGTGGCGCATTTGGAATTTGTCGTCCAATTCGGGGTACTCTTCGGCGATGTCAAGCGCAAGGATAATGCACCATGCGTTGTCATCGTAATACACATTGGGTGTCCAGCGGATGTGGCTCCAGTTCCAACATCCGAGAGGGTAGGGCTCGTTTCGCTTGTGGTGCGAGAGCAACCCGCTTCGGCAGTATAGGTATTCGAGGAGATTGTTGCCCACACTGACGTTGCGCGGGTGGTCGAAAAGCTTGGCCATTTGCAGGAAATACCACGCACACTGGAAGTTGCAATCTGCCCGGCGTTGCTCGATGACATAGCCGTCTGGCTTTTGCGTCCACGACGGGAAGGAGTCTAGCGTCTGTTGCAGTGCCTCGTTGTTGTTGGCCAGGAGCATTCGCTCGGCGACTCCCCAGAAACCGTCTGGCTGAGAGAGGACGCCAGAGTTCAGAAACCAGTCGCGGTTGGCCTTGAGGGCTTGGAGTATTCGCGGATTCATGGTGCGAAATCGTGGATTAAGCAGAAAAACATTGGCAGACGTTTTTGGCACGCGCCATGTGTTAATATATGGGACAATTGCCAAACTGCCTCAAGGGACGGCAACCTCCAAACCATCGTAGGCGACGCCGATGTGGTGCGGGGCGAAGAACGCCTCCAGCTCGCTGTGGAGGGCGTGCCCTGCATGACTGAAGTGGATGCCGAAAACCTGCGAGTCTTCGGTCAGGCATTTCATTTCGCGGAGGCGCATAATGGCTCGGAGGGTGGTTGCGGCCCCCATGTGGTCGTCATCGTAGTCGGCTTTGAACAAGCCGAAGGTGGCGTCCAAGAATGCAAGGTCGAGGTGCTTGCCTTCCAGCGCCTTCCAGGTTTCCTCCGGGTAGTATCCGGAGTCATTTCCGATGAAAACGGTACGGCCGTTTCGGGTAAGGAGATAGACTAGCGCCTCAATGTGGTGGTGCTTGGCCGCCAGCGGAAGAATGTCCAGGTCACTACCATCCGTGACTGCGTGTCCTGCGGTCAGGCAGACATCGTCGATGTCCATCTCGTCGAAAGAACGCACGCCTTCGTTCTGGAGTGCCCAGGTTTGCAAGGCGATGAGCGTGGGTTTGCTGGCGAAGAGCTTCAGGCGCATGTGGTTCATCGACCAGCCGGTACGACGGTAGCACAGCAGTTCGGGGTTGATGTGGTCGCCGTGACGATGCGTATGGAGGATGCGCTTCAGGCGATGGAGTTTTACCCCGTAGGTTACCGACTGCCAGTAGGCATCCGGCCCGAAGTCCACGATGGTGTCGTCGTCAATGAGATACGAGGTCCGTCTTCGCAGGTCGCGCGGATCCTGCGAGGCGCGTGCCCGTCGGCAGGTCTCGCAGTCGCAGAAGGGGCTGGGGAGGCCGTTGGCGGTGCCGGAACCAAGGATTTTGATGCGAAGGGGCATTGCCTATGCCTCCAGGATTAAGCCGTCGTAGGCGACCTCGATGTGATGCGGGGCGAAGAATGCCTCCAGCTCTGTGTGGATGCTCCCGCCGTTGTGGCTGAAGTGCGTAGCAACCAAGCGCGAGGTGTCGTCCGTGCAACCCATCGCACGCAGACGCTCGGCGACCTTCACGACCGTCGCGGCACCCATGTGCCCACGTTCCTGGTTGGCGTATTTCAAGGAGGACGTGGAGTCCAAGAGTGCTATGTCGATATGCTTGCCTTCCAACTGCTTCCAGGTCTCTGGCAGAAAAAAGCCCGTGTCGTTGCCGACGAGCAGGGTCTTGCCACCGCGCGTCAGCAAATAGAGCAGCGGAACCTTGCCGGGCGCGTGGTCGGCCTCCAGCGGGAGGATTTCCAGGTCGTCGTCGGTGACCGGCTGGTAGGCACGAAGTGCGACAGGCTCCACCAGCACTTCGTCGAAGGAGATGGACTCGCCTTCGGCGGTCAAACGGCTGAGCAGGATTCCCAGCGTGTAGTGGCTGCCGAAGACCTTCAGGGACTTGGTGCACTGGCTGTATCCGCGGTGGCGCCACATCAGCTCGGTGGCGTTCTGGTGGTCGAGATGCGCGTGCGTGAAGAGAAGCCGTTGGATTTTCGTCAGGTCAATCTGGAAGGTGGTGGCCTGGAAGAAGGCGTCGGGACCGAAGTCGATAAGCGTATCGTCGTCCAGAAGATAGGATGCGCGTCTGCGCACATCGTGCGGGTCGCCCTTTCGGCGGATTTCTCGGCAGTTCTCGCATTCACAGAAGATGGCGGGGCAGGCCTCGGCCGCCGCCGTGCCTAGTATTTTGACTCGCATGTCAAAGTGCGTTTTGGTGAAAAAGATAGTCGAACTTTTCCTTAATATATAAGGTAAAAAAGAAACTCTCGGATTTCCGCGGTCAAATCGGCGAGATTGATTTATAGTACAGTTATCGTCGTCTTTTTCTTCCCAAATAGTCACCCAAATTCCATTCAGTTGTAGGAAAATTGCATCCATGAGCGAAATTTCACCGCTGCAGATTGCCCGTGCCGCCTATCAGCCCCACCTCCCGAAAGTGTTTGCCAAGAGTGGTCCGTTTGCGACTGCGAAGAAAGGCGCCGCCACCAAGTCCGTGGCTGACCAGGCCGCTATCAAGAAGCTCTTCCCCGACACCTATGGTCTGCCCGTGATCGAGTTCACCGCAGGCAAGAAGCCCGCCAAGGCCCCGAAGGCCATCAAGGTCGGCGTTATCCTCTCTGGCGGACAGGCTCCCGGCGGCCACAATGTCATCGCGGGACTCTTCGACGGCCTCAAGGCCCTCAATCCCAAAAACCAGCTCTACGGCTTCCTGGGCGGACCCGATGGTCTTATCAATGGCGATTTCGTGAAGCTGGACGCCAAGACCATCGACGCCTACCGCAACACAGGCGGCTTCGACATGATCCGCTCCGGCCGCACCAAGCTGGATACCGATGAGAAGTTCGAGAAGGTCCTGGCCAACTGCAAGAAGGAAGGCATCACCGGCATCGTGATCATCGGCGGCGACGACTCCAATACCAACGCCTGCACGCTGGCGCAGTATCTTCTGGCCAAGAAGGCCGGCATCCAGGTCATCGGCTGCCCGAAGACCATCGACGGCGACCTCAAGAACGCCTGGATCGAGGTCTCCTTCGGCTTTGACACCGCGACCAAGGTCTATTCCGAACTCATCGGCAATATCATGCGCGACGCGAATTCCGCCCGCAAATATTGGCACTTCATCAAGCTGATGGGGCGCTCCGCCTCCCATATCGCGCTGGAGTGCGCATTGCAGACTCATCCGCAGGCTTGCATCGTCTCCGAGGAGGTCGAGGCCAAGAAGTTCTCGTTGGCCAAGATCGTCGATGACCTCACGAAGACTGTGGTGGACCGCGCGAAGAACAAGATGAACTTCGGTGTGGTACTCATTCCCGAGGGGCTCATCGAGTTCGTGCCGGAGATCAAGGTTCTCATCGCCGAACTCAACGACCTGCTTGCCAAAAACGAGAAGGCCTTCAATGCTCTGGACACCGTCGAGCAGAAAGCCGCGTTCGTGGAGAAGAAGCTCTCCAAGGACACCAAGAAGGTCTTCGCTTCGCTGCCCGCCTTCGTCAAGGCGCAGTTGCTGGCCGACCGCGATGCCCACGGCAATGTCCAGGTCTCCAAGATCGAGACCGAGAAGCTTCTGGCCGACATGATCGCCGACCGTATCAAGGCGCTCAACGCCAAGGCCGAGAAGAAAATCAAGTTCTCCGCACAGTGCCACTTCTTCGGCTACGAGGGACGCTGCGCCGCACCGTCCAACTTCGACGCCAACTACTGCTACGGGCTGGGCTACAACGCCAGCGCACTGCTCAATGCGGGCGTGACCGGCTACATGTCTAGCGTGCGCAACACCTCTGCTCCTGTGGAACAATGGATTGCCGGTGGCATCCCGCTGACCATGATGATGAACATGGAGCATCGTCATGGCAAGGATGTGCCGGTCATCAAGAAGGCACTCGTCGAACTCAAGGGCGCACCTTTCAAGGCATACGCGAAGGTGCGTGATGCCTGGGCGAAGGGCATTGAGTTCCGTTATCCGGGGCCAATCCAGTACTTCGGACCTTCCGCAGTCTGCGACCAGCCCACCTGCACTCTGACTCTTGAACACGCTCCTGCGAAGAAGAAGTAACCTTACTCCGCAAATCCAATAATGCTTTAAACCGCGCACGGTGGGTTTGTCCTTCCGTGCGCGGTTCATATTTCTCTTTTTTCCGTCTTTTTTCCAAAATATTCACGATTCCGGCTTGCAATCCCATTTTCACGTGCCATATTATGCGGCACGCCCGTTTTTCGGGCGGACGCCTCTTTGGAAACGGAACAGCGCAATGCGACGTGCGGGAGCCGGGCCTTTTCGAAGCCCGGCCCCGAGACTCCCCCGCGGCCTTTGGTCCGCGGGGGCCAATGAAGAAGTAGAACCTGAATCGTC
>JAFXSU010000113.1 GCA_017525435.1 Victivallales bacterium | reverse complement strand
CTCATTCCTCATCCCTCATTCCTCATTCCTCATCCCTCATCCCTCATTCCTCATCCCTCATTCCATATTCCTCATCCCTCATTCCTCATCCCTCATTCCTCATCCCTCATCCCTCATTCCTCATTCCTCATTCCATATTCATGCCCGATAGCCGTCCCATCCGCTGTCCCAACTGCCGGAAGTGGTTTCGCACGGAGGAGAACCTCGCGCTGGTGCTGTGTCCGCACTGCTCCACGCCGATCCATCTTCTTCATGCGCCGGATGCCTCGCCGCCCAAGCCGCTACCCGTCCCGCAGCGCATCGAGTCGTTGCTTCAGCAGGCTTGGCAAAACCATCGTGCTGGAAACCAGACCTTCTCCGCCGAGGACTTCGCCGCCGTGCTGGAACTCAACCCGAAATGCGCCGAGGCCTGGGCTGGTCGCGGGCTGGCCCTGGCACTTTTGGAAAACGAGAAGCTCCACGCCTTCTACGGCGAGGCACTCAATTGCCTGGACCAGGCTACGGCTTGCGACGGGACGCCACGCACCCACCTCCTGGTCGCAAATGCACTCTATGAAATCTGCGCCGGACTCCACGAGAAACTCTACCGTCGTTTCCGCAGAAAGACTTGGGACTGGGGACGTTGGGTCGCACTGCTCGATCCCGACTCCTTCATCAAAAACAGCCTTTGGAAAGCCTTCTCCACCGCACGCGCCCTCATGCACGTGGCAGAACCACAGGGATACTACCCCACCGAACTTGCGCCTGGCCAGGAGATGCAGACCTGCCAGTCACGCGCATTGGCACTCGCAGTGGACTGCGCCAGACTCCACATCCACATCTGTCGGCATTACCTCATCGGCGGAGTCGGTTTCAACCCCACGGGATTAGGTTTCACTCTTGCGCGGCTGGACGCCAAGGCGGCGGCCCAATGCAAGACTGAGATGGACGAAAGCGTGGCGTTCCTAAAATCCGTGATGCCGAGTTACAAGCCGCCGACCTTCCAGACCGCCTTCCAGAAGCTGGTCTGGTTCCATCTCGGCTACTGGATCTTCGCCTCCTGCCTTCTAGCACTTTTCTCTTTCTTCAACACCAACATGCTGGCCAAGGCCTTTTTCCGCCTAGTGGCGGGATACCTTTTTGCCTGGATTCCCTTCATCGCCTGGAGCTACTGTCCCACCGAACGCTCCGGACCAGCACGCGAAGGTGAAACACCAGAGCCTCAATGACCTATTTTCCTTACATGGGAGATAATTTTCGTTCCCTGTGTTATGTTAAGTGATATTCCTCATTCCAAACTCTTCATTCCAAAATTACACGAAGATGACTGACGGCGAATTCAAGCACAACCTCGAACGCTTTGCCAAATTCCTTGACCGCACCTACGAAGACCAATTCACCGAATACGCCTCCCTCCAGGCGGAAATCGCCGTGACGGACGAGCGGGTGCCGTGGGCCAAACGCAAGTCCCTCAAATACCGCCCCATCACGGAGGGCGAACGCTGGGGAGGCATCTGGCAAAGCGCCTGGCTGCACCTCACCGGAACTGTCCCGAAGGCATGGAAAGGCAAGCCCCTTGCGCTACGGCTCAACCTCGGCGGAGAAGCATTGCTCTTTGAAGAAGACGGCACGCCGCATTGGAGTTTCACCGACTACAGCGTCTTCTTTGAAAACTACCGCAAGGACACCTACCGCTTCGCAAAGCCCGCCAAGGGCGGCGAGAAGCTCGACCTCTGGGTGGAGGCGGTCTCCAACCACCTCTTCGGCGCAATCCTACAGGAGGAACCCCATGCGACACGCAATACCGCCCCCGAAGGAACCGTCAACCCTGTAATCACCCATCTCCGCGTGGCGCTCTTCAACGAAGAACTCTACCACTACCGCATCGAATTCGAGAATCTCCACAGTTTGCTGGCCAACTACTACAAGCCCGAGGACTACCGTGCCAAGCGCCTGATGGTCATCCTCAACCGCGCCTGCGATGCCTATCGCGAAGATCCCTCCCGTGCCGCACTGGCCCGCGCCGAACTCAAGCCCGCGCTGAAATGCAAGGCGGCATCTTCCGCACTAAGCGTGACTGCCGTCGGCCACGCACATATCGACGTAGGCTGGCTGTGGCCTGTTCGCGAGTCCATCCGGAAAGCCGCGCGAACCTACGCCAGCCAGCTGTTGCTCATGGAGCGCTATCCAGAGTACGTCTTCGGAGGATCCCAGCCGCAACTCTACGCCTTCGTCAAGGAGAACTACCCCGCACTCTACGCCCGCATCAAGAAGCGCGTGAAGGAAGGCCGCTGGGAATGTCAGGGCGGCATGTGGGTCGAAGCCGACTGCAACCTGACCAGCGGCGAATCGCTGGTGCGGCAGTTCCTACATGGCAAGAACTTCTTCAAAGATGAGTTTGACGTGGACGTGCGGAACCTCTGGATTCCCGACGTCTTCGGCTACGCGGCCTCTCTCCCCCAGATCATCAAGCTCTGTGGCTGCAACTCCTTCGTCACCCAGAAGATTTCGTGGAACCAGATTAACCACTTCCCGTTCAACTCCTTCCGCTGGAAAGGCATCGACGGAACCGAGGTGGTCACCCACTTCCCGCCGGAGAACAATTACAACTCCGCCGTGTCTGCCGATATCCTTGCCCAAGCTCAGGACCGCTACAACGAGGCTGGCATCCACAATGAGTTCCTTAGCCTCTTTGGCATCGGCGACGGCGGTGGCGGCCCCAAGGAAGACTACGTCGAACGCGCAATCCTCAACAAGGACCTGGACGGCGTGCCGCATGTCAAGATGGGACGGGCGCAGGATTTCCTTGACCGCCTGGTCGCCGTGCAGGACAAGTTGCCCGTCTGGAATGGCGAGCTCTACTTGGAGATGCACCGCGGAACCCTGACTACGCAGAGCCGCACCAAGCGCAACAACCGAAAACTTGAGCAACGCCTCGCACTGGCAGAGTTCATCCTCTCCAGCCTGCCTGCGGAGCAATACCCGCGAAAGGCACTTGACTATATATGGAAGAAGTTGCTACT
>JAFXSU010000112.1 GCA_017525435.1 Victivallales bacterium | reverse complement strand
GGTGCTTGAAGAGGTCGGCGGGGGCGCCGATGCGGGCGGCCAGCTGCTTCAGGCCGATCGCCATGCCCACGGCGGAGGCCAGGCCGGAGGCCAGCGGACCGGTGGTGACTTCGACGCCGGCGGTGTGGCCGTACTCCGGGTGGCCGGGAGTCTTGCTGCCCAGTTGACGGAACTGCTTGAGGTCATCCAGGCTCAGGTCGTAGCCGAAGAGGTGCAGCAGCGAATACAGCAGCATCGAGCCGTGCCCGGCGGAAAGCACGAAGCGGTCGCGGCCCAGCCAGTCCGGACGGGCCGGGTCGAAGCGGAGGAACTTCGCCCACAGGGTGAAAGCATAGTCGGCGGCACCCATCGGCATGCCGGGGTGGCCGGAGTTTGCCTTCTGCACGCCGTCCGCCGCAAGCAGACGCACGGTGTTGATGGCTTTCTTCATGATTTCTTTCTTCTGGCAGCAAGACATGAGTATTTTCCTTTTGGTTGGAGTGTTTGTGTTTATTACTTATTTGTAATTAACTGGTTATGTTAATTATTCGTCCTTGAAGGCATTCTTGGTGGGGGAACCCATCCTGAGGTAGGTGTTCATGAAGGGGTCGAGGTCGCCATCCAAAACGCCTTGCACATTGGAGGTCTCGTAGCCGGTTCGGAGGTCTTTGACCGACTGATAGGGCTGAAGAACATAGGAGCGGATCTGGTTGCTCCAGCCGTTGTCGCCCTTGTCGGCATCCTCCTGCTTGACGGCGGCGGTGCGTTTGTCCTCTTCAATCTGATAGAGTTTTGCCTTCAGCATCTGCATGGCGATGAAGCGATTCTGATGTTGTGAGCGTTCGGACTGGGAGGCTACCACGATACCGGTGGGCAGGTGAGTGATTCGGACGGCGGAGGAGGTCTTGTTGATGTGCTGTCCACCTGCCCCGGAGGAGTGGTAGGTGTCGATGCGCAAGTCCTTCTCGTTGATGTCGATTTGAATGGTGTCGTCGATGACGGGAATCACATCAACGGAACAAAAGGAGGTGTGGCGGCGCTTGTTGGCGTCGAAAGGCGAGATACGGACCAGTCGGTGGACGCCCTTTTCGCCCTTGAGGTAGCCGTAGGCGAACTCGCCGGAGACGGTGAAGGTCATGGTCTTGATCCCAGCCTCGTCACCCAACTGCATGTCATTGACTACGTAACCGAAACCGCGTCGGTCGAACCAATGCAGGTACATTCGTTCGAGCATGGCGACCCAGTCGCATGCCTCGGTGCCGCCCGCACCTGCCCGGAGGGTCACAATGGCGTTCTTACCGTCCATCTTGCCGGAAAGGAAACTGACCAGTTCAAGACGGTCGAGGGCGGCCTCCAGGTCGGACACGGCGGTGGTGGCTTCGTCGTAGAGAGGCGAGTCATCGCCTTCTTCAGCGGCCAACTCGGCCAACGTGACCAGGTCATCGGTCTGAGCGACGACTTTCTGGAAGGGCTCCAGGGTGTTCTTGAGCTGGCTGACTTCATCCACCACCGGCTGGGACTTCTCGCGGCTGTCCCAGAAGTCCGGACGGTTCATCGAGGCCTGCAGGAGTTCAAGCTTCTCGCGTTTGGTCGCGACGTCAAAGATACCCCCTCAGGTGCTCGACGCGCTGCTGGGCGGTGGCAACCTTGGCGGTTAGTTCTTCACGAGTCATCTTAATGCCTGATTCGTAATTCGTAATGCGTAATTGACGCTGCTAAGCCGCGTCGGCTAAAGGCTGAAAGCTTTTGGCTTTATGCTTTAAGCTTTTGGCTTTAAGCCTACTTAAGGGTGTTGTCCACGCCGACCACGACATCATTCTTGTCGGCCAGGCTCTCAACGATTCGGCTGGCAGGCACGAAGAGGTCTTTCTTGGTGGCGATCTCTTCGCCGTTGCCTTGGAGGAACGCCTCAATCTCTTCGCGGTAGCGCTCTCGGATTTTAAAGCGCCGAATTTTAAGGGTGGCGGTCATCGTGCCATCCTTCATGTTGAAATCTGGCAAGATGATGACATCCTTGGGCTTCTTGTAGGCGGCCAGGTCGGCCGTCTTCTCTTGGACGGCGGCTTTGACGGCCTTCTGGAGTTCCGCCTCGTCGGCGAAGCGTTTTCGCACATCCTCAGGGACGTTCACGGCAACATAGACGCTTTTGCACTTCTCGCCGAAGACCATCGCCTCGCTGATGAGTTCAGAGGTCTTCACCGCATCCTCGATGGCTTCGGGGTGCAGTTTCTCACCACCGTAGAGGACAATCATCGAGCTGTTGCGGCCATGGATAAAGAGGTAGCCGTCCTTGTCCACATGGCCGACGTCGCCAGTATTGAGGTAGCCGTTTTCCATGGTCTTGGCGGAGGCGTCGGTGTGGTTCCAGTAGCCTTTCATCACGCATTTGCCCTTGATGAGAAGCTGTCCACGGAGATTCTTGCCGAGATTCCCCTCCTCGTCCTTGAAAGTGTAGTCGCCACCGATTTCGGGATCGCTTGCCCAGCGCCAGATTTTTCCGCAGGAACCCAGACGATAGTCGGCGAGGCTGTTGGAGGCGACGACAGGCGCGGCCTCGGTGAGCCCATAGCCTTGGAGGACGGGCATACCCAGGAAGGTGTAGAAGCTCTGGACATCCATGTCCAAGGGGGCGCCGCCTGCCACGAAGAGACGGAGTTTCCCGCCGAGGGCCTGGCGGAACTTGCGGAAGACGAATGGGTCGTAGAAGCACTTGTGATAGAGCATCCGCAGGATGCCGCCGTTCCATTTGGCACCGGCGGTAAAGATTCGGCTGGCGTTGTATATGGCGTTCTCCACCAGTTTCTTGCTGCGTGGCGGCATGGCGTCGATCTTCTTCTTCATCGCGGCCATGAACATATCCAGGATGCGCGGAACCACGAGCATCAGCGTGGGCTGGAATTTGGCGAGGTTGCGCTGGAAATCGGCGATGTTATGGGCAATCAGGCAGGTTGCCCCGTTGTTGAGGACGCAGGTGATTTCACAGGTCAGCGCATAGGCATGCCAATAGGGCAACAGCGAAATCAGGCGGTCTGAGGAGGTGACATCGAAGAATTCAAGGGCGATGGTCATGTTCCACCAGATGTTCTCGTGGGTGAGCATCACGCCCTTGGGCATTCCTGTGGAGCCGGAGGTGTAGATCAGAACCGCGATGGAGTCCAGTCCCTCTTGCTCATTTTCAAATGGGCAGGGGACAGGCTTGACTTCCGCCACGTCCTCGGAAGAGCCTTTCGGCAGAGTGTCCCAATCCACCACCAGAAGGTCGCCGGCGTTCTCTTTCGCCTTGTCCATGAAATTGTCCGCCGCGAGCACCAGCTTGGGGGAGCAGTCCTTGATGATGAAGGACATCTCGTCATTGCCGAGAGTCTCGCAGATGGGCACCGCTATCGCACCCAGCTGCCAGCAGGCGTAGAAGAAGCGATGGTGGTTCGGGGACTTCGAGGCGACTGCCGCCACGCGGTCGCCTTTGCCTACACCATGCTCCCGAAGGAATTTCGCCCAGGCGATGACATCCGCATGGAGTTGTGCAAAAGTCGTGTCGATGAAAGTCTTGCCGGTCGATGCGCGAACCGCCACCAGCGGGGCGAACTTCGCACAGGCCTGTTCCAGAACTTGACTGAGGTGGATGGGGTGATCGGAAGGCTTCATCTTGAAACGATGTGGTTGTTATTTGTAATATAACTTACTGAAAATCAATAAGTTATATAAAAATTGTTACGGGCGGGTGCGTGCGTGCGAAAAAACTGAGGCGCCAAACGCAGGAAACTGCGCCTGGCGCCAGTCGGGTTCGCGGTCAGTCCAAAGACATAACTGCATCATTCGCCACGCGCGCAATAGGGCGTGGGATTATGCCTCTTTGGAAGCTTCTGCCATCTTCGCCACACGTGCGGTGAGGCGGGACTTCTTGCGGTCGGCCTTGTTGCTGTGGATGACGCGAGTCTTCGCGGCTTTGTCGAGCTGTGCGAAGCATGCGGAGAGGGCCTTGCTGGCCTCTTCCTTGTTGCCAGCCGCCACGGCGGCGTTCAAGGCCTTTTCGGTATCCTTGAGCTTTGCCTTGCGCGCCATGTTCTTAGCGTGTTTTCTCGCGTCGGCGCGCATGTGTTTCGCGGCGGACGGCAGACGATGCGGTTTGTTGCTAGCCATGTAACAATTGTCCTTGGTTATGGTATGTTAACGAAGTCGAAATTCGTATGATTCAGACAAAAAGCATAATATGATGCCTGAAACGGATTTTTCAAGTCATAGCAGGGAACATCCTGTGCCGTGATGATGTTTTCTGCCATTGCCACTCGAAAATACCGTTTTTTCAATACCGATAATACTCCGCCTTATAAGGTCCATCGACGGGGATGCCCAGATAGGCGGACTGTTTTTCGGTGAGGGTGGTCAGGTGGGCTCCGAGCTTGCCGAGATGGAGTCGGGCGACCTCTTCGTCCAGTTTCTTGTCGATGCGATAGACTCCCACGGGGAGCTTTTCGGAGACGAGCTTGATTTGCGCGAGGACCTGGTTGGCAAAGGAGCAGCTCATCACGAAGCTGGGGTGGCCGGTGGCACAGCCCAGGTTCACCAGGCGACCGGAGGCCAAGAGGATGATGCAGTGACCGTCGGGGAAGATGTACTTGTCCAGCTGCGGCTTGATGGTGACACGGCGGATGCCAGGATAGGCCTCCAGTTCGGCGACTTGGATTTCATCGTCGAAATGCCCGATGTTGCAGACGATGGCGGAGTCGCGCATCTTTGCCATGTGTTCGATGGTGATGATATCGCAGTTGCCGGTGGTGGTCACGAAAATGTCGGCGTCGGCCGCCACTTCGTCCAGTGTGACAACTTGGTAGCCCTCCATGACTGCCTGGAGCGCACAGATGGGGTCGATTTCAGTGACCAGCACGCGTCCGCCCATGCCGCGCAATGCCTGTGCGCAGCCCTTGCCGACCTCGCCGTATCCGCAGACCACGCAGACCTTTCCTGCGACCATAACGTCGGTGGCGCGCTTGATTCCATCGATGAGGCTCTCTCGGCAGCCGTAGGTGTTGTCGAACTTGGATTTGGTAACCGAGTCATTTACGTCGATGGCGGGGAAGAGCAGTTTTCCGGCGGATTCGCGTTGATAGAGCCGGTGGACACCGGTGGTGGTTTCCTCGGAGCAACCGCGGCAGTTGGCCACGCAACGGTGCCAGCGTTGTGGATCTTCGGCGAGCCCGCGCTTGAGGAGTGCCTTGAGTTCACGTTCGTCCTCGTGGGCATCTGGTCCGCAATCCAGGGCGGAGGCGTCGTTCTCGGCTTCATAGCCCAGGTGCATCATCAGCGTGGCGTCGCCCCCGTCGTCCACGATGGTGTCTGGGCCAGTCCCGTCAGGGAAGGAGAGTGCCTTGAGGGTGCATTCCCAATAGTCCTTGAGCGTCTCGCCCTTCCAGGCATAGACATTCACGCCGGTCTCGGCGATGGCGGCTGCTGCGGTGTCGCGAGTGGAATAGATGTTGCAGGATGCCCATCGTACCTGTGCGCCAAGCGCGACAAGTGTCTCGATAAGGACGGCGGTCTCGGTGGTCATGTGGAGACTGCCCATCACCTTCATGCCCTTCAATGGCTGGGTGGGACCGTACTTCTCGCGGATGGCCATCAGGCCCGGCATTTCCACTTCGGACATCTCGATTTCGTGGCGGCCCTGCGTAGCCAGCGATGGATCTGCAATCCAGCATTGTTCCGTCTTGTGCATTGTCGATGAACCTCTAGATTTTAACGTTTGTCGAAATTTACAGAACTGATTGCACCGGAATGGCTTTTACATTATTCTCTGCCTGTGGAGCCATTGGGGGCATGGTGGCGCCTGGGAGGGCGATGACCCGTGATGCGAAAGACGACGCTCGGCGTGCTGCCTCGTCAGGGGGGAAGCCGGAATAGTAGCTGGCCAGGAAAGTGCCTTGGAAGGAATCACCGGCACCGACGGTATCCACGATCCTTGGCGGGGGAACTGCGGGAATGTGCATGGGTGGGGTGTTCCGCGCGGCGACCCATGCGCCGTCGGCATTCGCCGTCACCACAGCGCATTCCGCGAACTCTGCGAGAGCCGCAGCTGCGGTAGCGGCGTCGTTACTTCCAACAAATGACTGTGCCTCAAATTGATTTGCAAAGAGGCAGGCTAATGGGTTGGCGCGGAAGAGGGTTTGCAGTTTGGAGCGATGTGCGTTCACCAGACTCACGTCCCCCAGGTCCCAGGAAAACCGGAGCCCCCGTGCTTTGGCAAGTGCCAGAACACTTTCCAACATGGCGGGGAAGCGCAGGTTGTAGCCCTCCAGGTGGAGATGGTCATAACCATCGATGGCGGTGTCCTGAAAGGAGTCGGCATTGGCCTGGGCGCCGGCATCGAAGCACGGGAGCATCGTGCGTTCGCCATCTGGTGTCACCAATGCCAGGCAGCAGTCGGTGGTGTGGCCGGAAAGTCGCCGGATGCCGGAGGTATCCACTCCTGCATCTTGGAAGGACTGGAAAAGGAAATCCGCCGCCTCGTCGTCTCCGGCAAGGCCCAGAAGTTTGGCAGGATGTCCGTGCCAGGCGAAAGCCCGCAGGACATTCGCGCATGATCCGCCGGGATAGCGGTGGATGCGCTCGGCGGGAAAACGACTGAGGAGTGCGGTCTGTTCTGCTGAGGTCATCCGCATGACCTGCCCACGCGGGACAGGGAGGCGGAGGGAATTGAACTCCGCCTCCGAGACCGTCAGCACAAGATCCAGCAGGACATTGCCTAGACCGAGAAGGTTGCAGGGGGTGGTCATGCAAGCCCCAACGCCGACTTGACGTCATCGACCTTGTCGAGTTTCTCCCACGGGAAACCGTCCCGTCCGAAATGTCCGCCAGTAGCGGTGTCCTGATATCGCCATCCCTCACGTTTCAACAGACCGAGATGTTCGATGATTTGCTTGGGGCGGAAGTTGAACACCTTTTCCGACTCCAGCACTTTGACCACCTGTTCTTCGGGGACTTTTCCGGTGCCGAAGAAATTCACATAGAAGGAAAGCGGATGCTCGACTCCGATTGCGTAGGAGACCTGAAGTTCACAACGATCGGCGATTCCGGCTGCCACAAGGTTCTTGGCGACATACCGTGCCATATAGCTGGCGGAACGGTCTACCTTGCTGGGGTCCTTGCCTGAGAAGGCACCGCCGCCGTGTCGGCCGGCACCGCCGTAGGTGTCCACGATGATTTTACGACCGGTTACACCGGCGTCTCCATGCGGACCGCCAATCACAAAATTCCCGGTCGGGTTCACATGGAGGCAGGCGCCTGGCTTGTTGATGTTACCGAAGTCGAAGCCGTTGAGGAACTCCGCAGGGATGACCTCGCGTAATACCTGCGGAACCAGTTCGTGGACTTTATCGCAAGTTCCCTCCAGGTGTTGGTGGGAGACTACCGCCTGACGGATGGCGACGGGGCGGTTCCCCTCGTATTCGAAAGTCAACTGGCTCTTGGCATCCGGACGCAGGAAGCCATAGTTTGCGGGATTGGTGTGGCGCAGTTCGGCGAGGCGCTCGACGATGCGATGTGCATAATAGATGGGCGCAGGCATATAGGCGGGCGTCTCGTTGCACGCAAAACCAAACATAATACCCTGATCTCCAGCCCCTTGTTCGCCGGATAGACTAGTATCCTCCGAGACCCCGCGTGCGATGTCCGCACTCTGCCCGTGCAGGAGGACTTGGAGTTTCAGGCTTCGGTCGCTGAAGCCCTCGCCGGGACGGTTATAGCCGATTTTGGCCACTACGTCACGCACAATCTTATCGTAATCAACGTTTTTGGGAACAGGATTTACCTCTCCTGCCAGTACAACGGTGTCAGTGGTGGTCAGAGTCTCGCATGCCACATGCGCATGAGGGTCGAAATCCATTGAGGCATCCAGAATCGCATCGGAAATCTGGTCGCAGACCTTGTCGGGATGTCC
>JAFXSU010000111.1 GCA_017525435.1 Victivallales bacterium | reverse complement strand
TCAAGGATCACTTGAGGCACGGCTCTTCATGCTGGCATTCATCCGCGAGCTGCTTTTCTCTATCTACACGCCAGAACAACTTCAGACACCCACGATTCCCAAAGCCAAATAATGCATTTCGAGGCGGTGGGTGCCGCGGTATAATGGTGAGTTGTCACAACGCCCTTCCTTTCTGAACAAAGGGGAGGGCGTTGTTTTTTGCGAGTTATATTGTTAATCGGCCGTGAGCCAATTGCATTTCTTGAGATTTATGCCTGTTGCACTTCCAGACCGAGAATCTCGGCGAAAATCTGGAAGTCGCGTCGATGGTCCCCGTAGGTGATGACAATATGCTCACGGGAGACATGCCGGATAAAATATTCCAGGTCGTCCAGCCGAAGCAATGCGCTGGATTCACAGTGCGGCATGCCGGAATGGCGGGTGCTTTCAAGGATTTCTCCGTGGACAATCAGGAGGTCGCTACCGTTGAAATGGAGTTCGATGCCGGTGAACTCAGTATTTGGGGCGAGGTCGCTGTCCACCCCTACGCCACGTCCGTCGCGCTTGAGTTCGTAGGTGCCTCCCCAGTCGGTCAGGCGTGCCTTGCCTCCAGGTGTCATTTCAGGTGAGACCACGCCGACATAGCCACAATGGGCCAGCCGTGCCAGATTCCCCTTCATGGATGCATATTTCCCGTCGGAGGCCAGGCAGTCGCCGAAGTGCTCGGTGAGCGCACCGACATAGTGGAGCGGATAAAGGTTGGACATCATGCACGGGGCCTCCAAGAGCCAGGAGACCATCGCCATGTTGGTCATCGCGCAGAAATCGCCGTCGCAGGCGGCGATGAAGCCCTCCTCGCGGGCGAGACATTGGGCGAGACAGGGCATGTCACGTCCACCTTCAATGATGAGGTCGCCATAGCAGTTCACGCCGAAACCGATGGCTTGTTCCGTATCCAGAATATCGCGGATGCCGAACCATGTGCGCAATGCGGTGAGGAGTTCCGGTCGTTGCGGAATGTTGTCCACATAGCGTCCCTGCCGTTCATTCCAGTAGGCAAGCAATTCTTCGTCGGAATAGGCTTTCCCAGCTTTGCGAAAGTCCTCCAGGGATTTTACAACCAGCTGGAGTCCAATGGACTTCTCGATGCCCTTGGCACCGGAAAAGGCGTTCCACGGGAAATTCTGCTTGCCGAAGACAACCATCCGGCTTCCGGCGAGGAATTTCTTGACTGCCATGGCGCGCAGGAGAATGCACCCCTCGTGGTTGCTTTCAATGAGATGCACTTTGCAGCCCAAGGCACGCAGGAGGTCGGCGCAGGACCACTTCCAGAAGTCCGGCTCGTCATGCTGAACCAATGGCCAGAAGAGGATGGGCAGACCCCGGCGCACCAGCGGTTCCGGAGCCTCATTCCAGATTTCCGTGGGGTAGCAGGGACTGCTTACCAGCATGACTGCATCGACATCTGACGGCAGATTGCCGATGACTTGCTCCCAATGCTCACGGTTGCGGATGCAGATCAAGTCGCGAAAATGCGCACCATTGCCAACCAGCTCCGCGACTTTTCCCACATCTACTGACGGAGTGCCTTCACGTGCCTGGATGGGCTGGACGACGATCTTGGGCAATTCCAGATACGGGCGGCAAACAGATGGTTTTACAAATCTCATAAGTGTTAAAAAATAATTAGTTGTTATTAATTTATTCTAAATCGATGCTAATGCCATCGCGGCATATTCGCCAAGTTGGTCGCCAAGGGCGGCTGGAACCACGCGACAGACTTGACGGGTATAGGGCAGGGCCTCTCGGAGGATGGCGGCCTCCATTGTCGGGCGCAGGAGTTCCTCCGCTCGTTGGAAGACGCTGCCAATCACGATGATTTCGGGGTTAATCAAATCCATGATCAGTGCCAGCCCCTCGCCTAGCCTCGTGCCGCATTCCGCAAAAATCTCCTTTGCAAAATCGTCGCCCCCTTTGGCAGCCACGGCAAGGTCTTTAGTGGTAAGTGGCTTGGTTTCGTCATACCAAGAAACTTTTTTCCCCATCTGGAGGCGTTCCTGAATGCGAACTAGCGCAAGCCGCGCCAGGCCTCCGCCGGAGCAGAAGCCCTCCATTGAGCCGGCTTTGCCATAGCCGACGGGACCGAAAGGCGCCAGTCGCAGATGACCGCATTCGCCTGCGTAGTCGTTGGTGCCGGCATAAAGTCGCCCGTCAAGAATCAGTCCTGCTCCGCAGCCGGTCCCGAAGGTAATGAAGACGAGGTTTCTGGTTCCTTTCCCTGCGCCGAAGGCCCATTCTGCCAGCGCGTCCGCATTCGCGTCATTTTCCAGAACGATGTGCGGGCAAGCCGGAAACTCCTTTTGTAGCCATTCGACGATTGGGATGTGATCCCATCCTGGAAGATTTGGTGGCGAGAGGATGATCCCATTGCGGTTGTCGAGAGGACTGCCGCAGGGGATGCCAATTCCAGCGACAGCTTCCGGTGCAGAGCCGTGCTTGGACAGAAGGCTCTTGGCGGCTTGGACAAAATGCGCCACGCATTCCGCAGGAGAATCCCCTGCCGTGGGCCAGACAATACGGTCTAGCGGATGGACTTCGCCGGCCACATCCCGCTCGCCGTAAATGGCGGTGCATTTGGTTCCGCCGATATCAAAGCCAAGAAAGCAAGTCATGGTTGGCGATCGTTTTGGTGGGGTGCCGGGCATCATCTGTTAAAATGCGTAATGCCCGGCACCGTGGTAGTTTAGAGCATCTTGCGGTAGAGTGCGACCACGTCTTCCTTGCGTGGGTCGCGCGGATTGCCGGGTGTGCAGGCGTCCGCCATTGCGGAGTCGGCCAGGAAGTCGATGTCGGATTCCTTCACGCCGACCTCGGAGAGGTGCTGCGGGATGCCGACATCCTTTCCGAGTTGGCGCACCGCCTCGACGGCGGCCTTGCGGTACTCCGCCTGAGACATTGCCTCGGTGCCTGCCACGCCCATTGCCCGGGCGATTTCACGGTAGCGCTCGCCGGTGGCTTCGGCATTCCACTCCATCACCGTGGGCAGAATGGCTGCGCAGGCCACGCCGTGCGGGGTGTCATAGAGCGCGGAAAGCGGATGCGCCATCGAGTGCACGATTCCCAACCCGACATTGGAGAAGCCCATGCCGGCGATGTATTGCGCTTCAGCCATCTTGCCACGCGCCACGGGGTCCTTTTCGACGGAGGCACGCAAATACTTGGCAATCATTTCGATGGCCTTGATGTGGAGCATGTCGGTCATCTCCCAGGCCCCCTTGGTGATGTAACCCTCGATCGTATGCGTGAGCGCATCCATGCCGGTCGCCGCGCAGAGGCCCTTGGGCATCGAGGCGACCATGTCCGGGTCGATGATGGCGACTACTGGGATGTCATGCGGATCCACGCAGACGAACTTGCGGTGCTTTTCGACATCGGTGATGACATAGTTGATGGTGACTTCCGCACCAGTGCCTGAGGTGGTGGAGACTGCGATGATGGGCAGGCAATTGTTCTTGGTGCCAGAGAGCCCCTCGAGGCTGCGCACATCTGCGAATTCCGGGTTGGTCACGATGATGCCAATCGCCTTCGCAGTATCAATTGCGCTGCCACCGCCGACCGCCACGATTACATCCGCGTTGGCGTTTTTGCAGAAGGCCACGCCCTCCTGGACATTCTGGATGGTGGGGTTCGCCTTGATGCCGTCATAGACCTCGTAGGCGATACCCGCCGCGTCCAAGAGTGCTGTCACCTTCGTGGCAACTTGGAACTTGAGCAGGTCAGGGTCGGTGCAGAGCATCACTTTCTGGCAGCCACGGGACTTAAGCTCGGTGACAATCTCGTTGATGGCGCCCTTGCCGAAATAGGACGTCTCGTTCAGAATCATGCGATTGGCCATGATTGGATTCTCCAAAATTGTTGCTGGTTGTCTGCTTCCACCACGATGGCGGAAGTTGCCCGAAGGGTTGGGCGTATGCAAGTACTATAAGGGGGATTTCTTTTTTTTCCCCTGGCAATGCCCACAAGCGCTGTCAAATTGCAGGATTTTGGTGATTGCGGGTTGAAATCGTCAGAATTGAAATTATAGTAATAGAACATTCACAAATTCAGGTGCGATTAGCTCAGTTGGTTAGAGCGCTACCCTGACACGGTAGAGGTCGCTGGTCCGAGTCCTGCATCGCACACCATTTTTACCTAGAAATCCTGCGGTGTCCTTCGGCTTCCGCAGGATTTTTTGATATTTCGACCATGACAGCGAATTCCTCTGGGCAACGGAATCTGCTGTGGTGACATCGTCGTCACCACGATGTTAACTCACAGATTCAAAATATTGGCTTATTATAAGCCGAGGTTGCCGTCTGCTTGCCCCAAAATATCGGCTTTCGGGCGTGTTTTGTCCCAAATACGCTTAAAAGCCAGGGTTTTTCGCTCCAATAAATTATTCCCATTCGATGGTGCTTGGGGGCTTGGAGGTGATATCCATCACCACGCGGTTGACGCCCCGCACTTCGTTGATGATGCGGTTTGCGACAGTGCGCAGAAGGGAATCGGGGAGGGTAGCCCAGTCGGCGGTCATGCCATCCTGCGACTCGACGGCACGGAGGGCGACGACATATTCGTAGGTACGCTGGTCGCCCATCACACCGACAGTCTTAACGGGCAAGAAGATGCAGAATGCCTGCCAGAGCTTGTAGTAGAGCCCGGCCTTCTTGACCTCCTCGACGAAGACCGCGTCGGCCTCGCGAAGGATGTCAAGGGTTTCGCGGGAGACCGCGCCGAGGTGCCGCACGCCGAGTCCGGGGCCCGGGAAGGGCTGTCGGAGAATCACCTCGTCGGGCAGTCCGAGCTGTCGGCCGACCTCGCGTACTTCGTCCTTGAAGAGTTGGTTCAATGGCTCCAATAGCTTGAACTTGAGGTCCTTGGGAAGTCCGCCGACATTGTGGTGGCTCTTGATCATCGCGGCGGGGTTGCCGTTGATGGGCATGGACTCGATGACATCGGGGTAGGTGGTGCCCTGCGCCAAGAAGGTCGCCCCATCCACGGAGCGCGCGGCATCGGCGAAGACTTCGATGAACTCCTTTCCGATGATGTGGCGTTTGGCTTCGGGTTCCTCGACGCCGGCGAGCTTGGCCAGGAAGCGGTCGGAGGCGTCAATGTACCGCAGGTCCATGTCGAAATTGCGCCCGAAGAGCTGCCGGACGCCCTCAGCCTCGTTCTTGCGAAGCAGGCCGTTGTTCACGAAGATGCAGGTGAGCTGTCGTCCGATGGCGCGGTGGATCAGCGCGGCGGCCACGGAGGAGTCCACGCCGCCGGAGAGTCCCAAGATTACGCGCTCGTCGCCCACGGTCTCGCGGATACGACGCGTGGCGCTTTCGATGAAGGACTCCATCGTCCAGTCGCCCTGGCAGCCGCAGATGCGCAGGCAGAAATTGCGGATGAGCTGGGTTCCGTTGGGGGTATGGACGACCTCGGGGTGGAACTGGATGCCGTAGAGCGGCCGCCCACGCAACTGGCAGGCGGCGTATTCGCAGTTCGGCGTGGTAGCCAGCGTCTCGATGTCGTCCGTCTCCATGGTGACCTTGTCACCGTGGGACATCCAGACCGTCTGCTCGGCGTCCAGTCCCGCAAAGAGTTCGCCGGGTTTCCGGATGGTCAGCGTGGCACGTCCGAATTCGCGGGAGGGTGCGGGCGCCACGGTTCCGCCCAGGTTCTTCACCAGTAGCTGCATGCCGTAGCAGATCCCCAGTACGGGCACGCCCAGGTCGAGAATCGCCTTGTCCAGCTGCGGAGCGCCGTCTTCATAGACGCTGGCGGGGCCACCGGAGAGGATGACGCCCTGCGGATGCATCGCGGCAATTTCCGCCGCCGTGGAATTGCAGGGGATGACCCGGCTATAGACGTGGCACTCGCGGATGCGCCGTGCAATCAGCTGGCTGTACTGCGAACCGAAATCCAGGACGACGATGGTTTCCATAGAGTGGTCTGTGCGCGAAGCATTACGCTTCAAGTAAATTTAAACCTTTAATTCCGATGTATTTGCCGCCTTTCCTGCATTTGCTTTCAGGAAAGGCCGCACGGTTCCTTCCAGGTAGCTCTTCACCTGCTCCGGCGCACGGCCGACGTATTTCTCGGGGCGCAGCGTCTCGGCCAGGTCGAGCTTTACGGCGGTGAAATGCGGATCCTTTGCGAGGCGTTCGAGGAGGTCGTTGTCCCCGCCTTCCAATTTCACATGTGCGGCGGCGGCTTGGGCGTGGGTGCGGATGGCCTCGTGGAGTTCCTGGCGGTCGCCGCCGGCCTTCACGGCGTCCATCATGATGTTCTCGGAGGCCATGAAGGGCAGTTCTGAGGCGAGGCGCTTGGCGATGACTTTGGGATAGACCACCAGTCCGTTGGAGACATTGGCGAAGATGTCGAGGATGCCGTCCACGGCAAGGAACGCCTCGGCCATGGCGATGCGCTTGTTGGCGGAGTCGTCCAGCGTACGTTCGAACCATTGGGTGGCGGCGGTGATGGCGGGGTTCAGTGCGTCGCAGATGACATAGCGGGCGATGGAGGCAATGCGCTCGCTGCGCATCGGGTTGCGCTTGTAGGCCATTGCGGACGAGCCGATCTGCGACTTCTCGAAGGGCTCCTCGACCTCCTTGAGGTGCTGGAGCAGCCGGATGTCGTTCGAGAACTTCGCGGCGCTCTGGGCGATGCCGGAGAGGACGTTGGCGATGCGGGAATCCACCTTGCGGGAGTAGGTCTGGCCGGAGACTGCGTAGCAGCCCGGGAAGCCCATCTTCTCGGCGATGAGTGCGTCGATCTTCTCGCATTTGGCGTGGTCGCCGTTGAAGAGCTCAAGGAAGCTTGCCTGGGTGCCGGTGGTTCCTTTGGAGCCAAGCAGCCGGAGGGTGGAGGCGACATAGTCGAGGTCATCGATGTCGGCCAGGACATCCTGGAGCCACAATGTCGCGCGTTTGCCGACGGTGGTCGGCTGGGCCGGCTGAAAGTGCGTGAAGGCCAACGTGGGCAACGCGGCGTATTTCTCCGCGAAGTCCGCCAGGTGTGTGGCGACGGTGAGGAGCTTCCCGCGCAGGAGCGCGAGCGCCTCGCGCATGATGATGAGGTCCGTGTTGTCGCCGACGTAGCAGGAGGTCGCGCCGAGGTGGATGATGCCCTTCGCGGTCGGGCACTGAAGCCCGTAGGCATAGACATGGCTCATCACGTCGTGGCGCACGATCTTCTCCCGCGCCTCGGCATCCGCGTAATTGATGTCGTCGGCATGCGCCTTGAGTTCCGCGATCTGCGCATCGGTGATCTCCAGGCCGAGCTGCTGTTCGGCTTCCGCCAGAGCAATCCACAACTTCCGCCAGGTGCGGAATTTATGCTGCTCACTGAAAAGTTCCTGCATTTCGCGGCTGGCGTAGCGCTCCGAGAGGGGGCTCACATACTTGTCATAGGATACATTCATTTCTTCAGACATTCGTTCTCCTTTTTTATCGGCAGAGTTCTGCCGCATTCTTCAGTGTGATGAATTTCCACACTGAAATATACACTATAATTGAAGTCAATACAAGAATGATTCTCGGCGGCAGCGCCAATTTATCTCAGCGTATGCCAATTCCCTGGGTCTGACAGGCTGCTGCCGGCTTCCAGGATCCGACAGCAAACATCATCTTCATCGAAAAACGCAGGTCCTTCCCTGCGAGCTATGAGCAGGGGCGGCGTGCCGCCCTTGCTCGATCTCTCGGTCGGACCCGCAATGTTTTTCTCACGAAGATGGATGCTTTGCTGTCGGAAACGATGTGCAAGAGCAGCCACCCGAAATCGAGTATTCAATCTCCAACACAGGATTCTCGTGACAACTGCGGTAATCCTCCATGAGGTGCTT
>JAFXSU010000110.1 GCA_017525435.1 Victivallales bacterium | reverse complement strand
GCATAGAACGAAGACGACGGATACGTTCTTCCAGAGGCGGATGGGTTGCAAACAGTGTCCCGAAATTGGGGAAACTAATATACATGGAGGCAAAGGCACTGCCACCCAATTCTTGGACATCCCTGCGCGTCATCCCCTTCTCACAATTCTGAAGCACCTCCAACGCATCGGCAATGCCGTCGGCCTGACCATTGACTTTCGCCGCGAATGCATCGGCGGCATATTCCCGTTTGCGTGAAATCGCCATTTGCAACAATTGCCCCACCAGAGACACCAATGGCTGAATCAAAAGAGCAACCAACATAAGCAGACCGCCATTTCGGGTGGAGCGGGAACGTCCTCGTATTCCGCCCGATAGGTAATACACTCCCATTGACAGCAGGAGTGCAGAACTAATCAGTCCTGCCACTAAGGTATTGAGTTTGATGTCGCCATGCTTGACATGCCCCAGTTCGTGGCCAATCACTCCGGCAATTTCATGTTCGTTCATCGTATCCAGCAGTCCCTGAGTCACACAGACGAATGCGGATTTTGGCGTCAGTCCACTAGCGAAAGCATTCGGGGCACGGGTATTGCTCACATAGAGCGGCGGCACGCAAGGCAACTCGGCATTGTGCGCCAGCTGGGCAATAATCTCCTGGCAGCGTCGCTCTTTGGACACATTTGGATTGGCAGGACGCCCCCGCGTGAGTTTCTTGATGGCTGAATTGACTGTGAAAAGCTGGAATGGGATCATGACCGCGAGCAGCAAAAAGGCAATTCCTACTCCCGTCGCGGGGTTGCCCAGCGCATTGCCGAGCAATACCCCAAGGAAAAAGACCACTCCGGCAAAGACCAACAGCAAAAGAGTGCTGCGAACCGTATTCATGAAAATGGCATGATTGGCTGTATCCATAATACATATAATATAGAGCAGTTTTTGGAATTTCCCTCAAGCACGCGGAGAAATCATTATTATCTCAATGCATTTTGGTGACTTTCAAGACTTTCTATGCTTCTGGCAAAAACCATGCATGCAGAAATTATATTAATGGCATGGAACGCCGTGAAGCCTACATCGCCATGAATCTCCTGCCGGAAATCGGTCCGGCACGCCTGCGCACCCTCCTGGAATACATCCCGGATCCACGCGAGATTCTGGGCGCACCACTGGAGCGTCTCCAGGCCATCCCCCGCCTAGGCACTCGCACTGCGCAGATTCTCCATGAATGGCAAAAATACTGTCCGCTGGCCCAAGAACTCAAACGTGCCGAGCAAGCGAAAATCCTTCTTTTGACCTGGGACGATTCAACCTACCCCGCCATCCTCAAGGAAATCCATGACCCGCCTATCTGCTTGTATGTGCGTGGGAACCTTGATGCTTTGCAGGACAGTGCACGCACACTTGCCATGGTCGGTTCACGTTTCACCACTGCATACGGAGAAAGCACCGCACGGCTACTTGCAGCCGACGCAGCCAAATGTGGCTGGACGATCGTTTCTGGATTGGCACGTGGCATCGACACCATCTGTCACCGCAGCGTCGTGGAGGCAGGCGGACGCACAGTTGCCGTGCTTGGCAGCGGGCTGGATCGACTCTATCCTTCCGAAAATGTCGGTCTCTGCCGTGCCATCATTGAACAACAAGGTGCGGTAATTTCGGAATTTCCGCTAGGGACTTCGCCAGACCGGCAGAATTTTCCACAGCGCAATCGCATCATCTCCGGTCTCTCCCGAGGCACGCTAGTCGTAGAGGCAGGTCTGAAATCCGGCAGTTTGATTACCGCCAGGCTCGCCAGCGAACAAGGACGCACCGTCTTTGCCGTGCCAGGACGGGTAGATAATCCGCACATGCAGGGCTGCCATGCACTGCTCAAGGATGGTGCCAGGCTGGTCGAGAGCTTTCAGGATGTCTTAGATGAATTTTCGATGTTGCCAAGTCTGCCAGACACCCTTCGTCAACGTGAAAAAGCAGAGCATGAGGAATTGCTTCGTTCCACACCAACTCCGTTACCCGCACGCGAATATCGTCTCTGGGAGGCCATCGGAAGTGGTGAAATCGGCATTGACGATTTAGTCTCCGACCTCCAGGCACCTGTCGGAGACGTACTTAGTTCTTTACTCTCACTGGAAATTCAGCAACTCATCATTCAACTGCCCGGCAAGCGTGTGCGGCGTCTCCCCAACCGCCAGGCCATCCTCCGGTCCCCAGAACAGGAATGATGGATGGCGATTTGCCGATTTCATTTTCAATTGCTATATTTTAAATACACATCCACACCTACACACATACGCGCGAAACCATCGTTTCGTCTTTTCATACCTTTTTCTACCAAGGAGTACAAATATCATTATGGCAAAGCATCCTCTAATGATCGTGGAGTCCATCACGAAATCCAAGACCATCAGCAAATTGCTTGGTCCAGGTATCACCGTGAAAGCCTCCATTGGACATATTTGCGACCTTCCAAACGGCAAAGATCTGGGCGTGGACTTGGCCCACGATTTCAAGCCGAACTATGTCTTGACACCGCAAGGCCAGCATGTCATCCGTGAATTACGTGCCGAGGCCAAGAAGGCAGACGAGATCTACTTGGCAACCGACCCGGACCGCGAAGGCGAAGCCATCGCCTGGCATCTGCAAAACTACCTGCGAGACTATGCCAAGGGACCATTCCACCGCATCTCCTACCATGAAATCACCAAAAACGCCATCCAAAATGCCTTCCAGCATCCCGGCGTGGTTGAACAGCCACTAGTGGACGCTCAGCAGGCACGGCGCATCCTGGATCGGCTTTTAGGGTACCAGGTCAGCCCGTTGCTGAGCCATGCGGTGAAAAATGCCACCAGCGCAGGCCGAGTTCAATCGGTTGCCTTGCGACTCATTGTGGAGCGCGAACGGGAAATCCAGGCCTTCCAGCCAGTGGAGTACTGGAATCTTGACGCCATTTTCAGTCCGCAAGGTTCACAGGATACCAAGTTGAAGACGCACCTGACGCGGTTGAATGGCGTGAAAGCAGAGATTCCCTCCGGTGACATCGCCAATGCGTTGGCCACTGCACTTCAGAGCCCTGGAGTCACCCACCGAGTAGCGCGTATCACCAGCACGCCACGGGTACAGCGCCCTTATCCGCCTTTCATCACCAGTACGCTCCAGCAGGCCGCCAGCAGTTTCCTGCATTACCCACCCAAGCGCACCATGGAAATTGCCCAGAAACTCTTTGAAGGCGTTGATTTGGGTGGTGGAAACTTCGTGGGTCTAATTACCTATATGCGTACCGACTCGGTGAATGTCGCGCAGGAGGCGCAGAATGCGGCGAGGCAGTTTATCGGTTCGACCTACGGCGAACAGTTTGTGCCCGCCACTCCTAACCGCTACCGCTCCGGCAAAGGTGCGCAGGAAGCCCACGAGGCAATACGCCCCACCAACGTCGCCTATACGCCGGACTCCATCGCCCATGCCTTGACAGCTGAGCAGCTCAAGCTCTATCGGCTCATCTGGAACCGCTTTGTAGCAAGCCAGATGTCTCCAGCCAACCAAGTGGACCACGCCATTGAAGTCGAATCCCAAGGCGGCGCCTTAACCACTTTGGTTCTACCTAAGTTCAACACCCCCGGTGTAGTCGCGACCTTCCGAGCCGCCGCCCGCGAGACTCTCTTCCCCGGCTATCTCACGGTCTATAATTTTAAGGACATCGGTCAAGAAGACGAACTTGACAGCCTTACCGGTGCCTTGCCCAAGCTCCCGGAAAACACCTTATGCTCGCTGTTGGAACTCAAACAGGAACAGTGCTTCACCCAGCCACCCTCCCGCTACTCCGAGGCCTCGCTGGTCAAGGCACTTGAATCCAATGGTGTGGGCCGCCCCTCGACCTACGCAAACATCGTCAACACCATCCAGCAACGTGGCTATGTGGAAAAGCAAAAAGGGGCACTGGTCCCCACGCCTGTCGGATTTGAAGCCAACGACTACCTCGTCTCCAAGTTCCCAAAGCTCTTCGATGTCGGTTTCACTGCACAAATGGAAAACCAACTGGACGAAATCGAGGCGGGCAATGAAAACTGGGTGGACATGCTCCACAAATTCTACAATGGCTACCAGACCTGGCTGGCTGACGCCGGCGCAATGCCAAGTGTCGGCTCCGTGGACAATCAGCTCATCCGTCAGTTGCTTGGACTCTTCCCGAAAGACTTCGCATTCGACCCGCCAGTCAAAGGGGCCCGCTCTACCCGCGATGATGCACGGCTGGTTCACGACCTCCAAAAACAGGTCACTGCAGGCAAGAAACCACTCACCGATCGCCAAAGTGCGGCACTCATTCGCATGACCGCAAAATATGCCATGCGGGACGCCTCCTTGCTGGACGCCGCAGAGAAAATCGGTCTGGGCGATTTCCTGCGGCAGCAGATCGAGGCGTACCAAAATGCATCGCAAATGCAAAGCACAACTGCGTCAACGGGTGAACCGCTATCCCCTGCCTTCGAAAAACTTCTGGAGGCGATGAAAAGCATCGTCTGGGAAAAGCCTGCGGCATCTGGACGGCGCAAGCCCTTTGATGCCGGGCGTTTCTTCCGCTCCATCCTTCATCAGGCAGAAACAGCCCACACCCTCACCGCAAAGCAAATTGCCGCCATCGGCAAACTGGCAAGCCGAAACTCTGAACAAATTCCCGGCTACACTGAATTGGCAAAAGAACTGAATCTCACGCCCACTGAGAGTGCTGAAGAAGACACCGTCAAGAATGGCGAGGGACAGAATGCCGGTGCCGATCTCACGCAGACTTGCGAGGAGCTCTTCCGGCGCGTCGAGGCAATTACCGAATGGAAACCCGCCGCCAAGCGCGGACGCCGCACCTATGACGACAAGGCTTTCGTCGATTCCCTCCACGACCAGTTCCTGCGCAAGGGGAGCCTCTCCGACAAGCAAGTCGCGGCACTTCAGAAATTGCTTGCACATTACGAGAAGTAGTTCGTTCTGCGAAACGACGATCTGCAACTCTTGCCAACGCAAGACAGTGTTGCACATGCGATGCTCTAGAAGCATCAATCGGTTGAACACAAGCCGCCGGGCCATGTCCGGCGGCTTTTTTGCGGCCGTGACTCAAAAAAACTCTTCCCGGCCTTGCATACATAGATATTCGATGTATATTAGTAGTATTTACATAGACAACCTATGTAACAAGGGAACCAATTCACAAAAACAAGGAGGTCGAAAATGGCGGAGAACAAAGAATTGATGCGCGGGTCGGTTGAGGTCGTGATACTGAAGCTTTTGTCCGAGCACGACATGTATGGCTATGAGATGATCAAGACCGTGAACGAACGGAGCAATGGCTATTTCGAGTGGCGTGAAGGCTCTCTGTATCCCTGTCTTCACAAACTGGAGAGCGACGGTCTGGTCAACTCCTATACACGCGAAAGCAATGGCAAGATGCGGCGCTATTACACGCTCACGGGTGCAGGGCGCGATGCGGCGGTTGCGCGGACTGCCGCCACATGCGAATTCTGCTCAGTGCTGTCAATGCTGCTTCAGCCGGCACCTCAGGCGTGAGCCGCAGAACCCACTTTCACGCAAGGAGAAACAGCAATGAATAAGGATTTTCACGACCAATTGGGGGAATTTTCAGGGCTGTGTACGAAATCCCTGTCCGATGATGCCGAACTCTGCCAGCAGGTGAAGAACGAACTGCTCGGCCATTTGGAAGACGCCTTTGCGGAGGAACAGACCAAGGGGACAGAAGAACAGGCGGTGAAGAACGCTCTGCACCGTTTCGGCAATCCCGAGGAACTTTCCAACCTGCTCGCAGAAAGCAACGCCAAGAGGCTTTCTCTGCATGCGCGGATACGGCGTGCCGTCAAGTGGCTCGTGCTTCCGATTCTCATCATCGGGATTTTGCTCTGCATCGACATCAGGGGCATCATGGCGAGCACTGCAGTCCTTAGACCGTTTGTTCGGGTCTGGCTTAACCAACCTTGGCGCGGACTTGAATGGAGTGTCGGCCTAAAGACACGAAAACTCTCTGAGGAAGAACAACTTCTGTTCGACTATTACTATGGCAACGGCGACCGCCTTGAACTTCTTTCGCGTCTGTATGACATGCATGGGGACGATCCCATGATTTGCGCACTCTTCGCGCAGGAAGTCTGTTTGGCCATCCACAACCAACTGCCGAAAGCAGAAAAACTGGGCAAGATGCCCGAACTCCTTGCCAAAGGGCGGGCAATCGACCCGACCAATCCCCTTTACGATTATCTGGAATGCTTCATGCTGATGCGGGAGGGCAGCCAGTTGTCACGCGTAGGCGACACGCCCGCCGGGACCGAGGCGGTCAAAGACCGTTCAAAAATGGATCAGGCGATCGCCGTCTATCGGCAGGCTCTTGCCAAAGGACAAGTTCGGACATACACGGCTGAATTGGCGAAGAGAATTCGTGGTATGCTCACCATCAAGGAAGACCTGCTTGGTGGCTTGCATCTGCTTGACACGGATGGTACGCGACGTCGTATGTTTCAGCCTGTCCGCCAGTTCCTTCCCAACGGGGTGATACAGTACTGCGACTTCCTCAACCAGGAAGGCGACAATGCAAAGGCCATTGAACTTCTCGCAACCTGGCGCACCTTGCTTCCGCAATTTCTCTGTGAAGATGGCACGTATGTTTCGGATATTTCGATCTTCTCATCCCGCCTTGCGGAAGATTTTCTCAAATGCGCAAAACGGCTCGACGCCACTCACGAAATCACCGCCTTGAAGGCTGTTGCCGACATCCGCAGGGAAATGAACAAATCCCTCAGAGACGCCACCGTTTTCCATCGTAAAGGTGGAATGTTATCCATCCTAGCGGGAGCCTACTCCGCAGAGGGCGATGACATCGCCGAATGGACAGTGGAACGCCGACTTGAGGCAGCGACTTTTGAAACCATGTTCCTGGCCCTTGCGTGTCTAATCCTCGTCGTCGCCATCGTCGTGTTTGGACTTCATGCCATCGTCATGCGACTTAGCGGACGTCATCCCTTTCTGTTCATCCTGCCGCAAAGTGCCTACATCAATCTGCTTCTGAGGGGGATCCTCCTTCCCGCCCTGCTCTATCTCGCCATATCGCACTTCAACGCAGGCAGCGGATCCTGTGAGCCGGATTTTGTTCTTCACCAGCTGTATCCCGCAATCTATCTGTGCCTGCTCTGGCCACTGTTCTATGGGGTGTACTCCCGTCGTCTTCTGACCGCATGGATGAATTCCATCGGCGCCAAGACACACCATGCCTTCCGCGCCTCGCGTTCGCTCAACATGCTCTGCCTTCTGGCGGCACTTCTGCTTGCCATCGGAGGCATCCTGCGTCCTATATCCTACTGGCGTCAACGATATTATGCCAGCCGCGAGACTCTTGTCATCCCGCGGGAAGGCGTGGAAATTCGCGAGAAAAGAGTCATTCGCAAATGGCAGGGTCGTCTTCTGGAGCAATGCAGAAGAAGCGCCTCCCCACAGAACGAATAGACGACAGACGCACTCCAAACCAAGTTCCACGATACACAGTCGCACAAAAAAACTCCCGCGATGCTTAAGAACATCCGGGAGTTCAGATATATGGCGCCGATGGCAGGGTTCGAACCTGCGACAGGGTGGTTAACAGCCACCTACTCTACCACTGAGCTACATCGGCGTGGTTGAAAAATGGAATAACGCATAAGATAACCTATATTTTGGATTCGTCAAGCCACGCAGGTAAAAAAGCTTAAAAAACGAGCGTGAAAAATCCTAATAGATGCGTGGCGGCATACAACGCGGGGTCTTGACCACAAAAACAGGGCATTCCGCCAACTTCATGATCAGTTCGCGCTCAACGGAGAAAGTATCCTTGGCATGGCCATGACCATCGCCCCAGCCTCCCAGCACAATGGCATCCGCATGGCTGGCCTTCCCATAATCCAGGATGGTCTGGTGGAAGCGTCCCCGCAAAATTCTGGTCTCCAGTTTAAGTCCGCACGCCTCGGCAAGTCGCTTGACGCGCTCCAGGTAACTCTTGCCCTTTTCCTCGATGGCAGTTTCGAACTCTTCACGCTCCTCACTCACAAAGATATGCATTTGAAGAAGATAATCCATCGTAGCAGTGTCCACGGAATAGACTGCTTCCAGCGCGCAGTCCAGCCGACTGGCGAGCCGGAAGGCGAAGTATGCGGCCTCCTCCGAGAGCTGCGAGCCATCCACAACCAGCAGAAGCCGTCGTAGGAAAGTCCCGTCATTCGCCTTGGCATTGTGGTCACTCATCGCTCCGTGTTCTCCTTGTTTTTGGTTGGCTGGTCAGTGATTTGAGGCTCATCCGCCGCCTCGGGCACATTCTGTGCATGCTGGGCGGCCTCCAGCTTTTTCTTGATCATCTTGCTCGTAAAGAATGAGTCCAACTCCTTGGACTCCAAGCTTTCGGCAATATAATGCAGCGTCGCCTTGTAGTCTGGAATGAAGATGTGCTCCAAAGCATTCACGCGGCGCTGCGTCTTCTTGAGTTCGCGCGCCAGAAGCATCACCGTGGACTCCAATTCCGCCACATGCGCGATGACCTCCAGCAGCTGCAAAAACTGCTGCATCGTGCGGTCCACCAGCGAGTCGGTGCCAGCGAAACCGAACTGCGAATGCAGTGCGCTATGGGAAGTGGTCAGGTGCGGGGTATGGAAACCGGCGGTCACCGTCGTCTCCACCGTGACCTGGTGGTCATATTCAATGCCGGAAGCGAAATTCCGCATGTGGAGATAGCCGTTCTGGGCAATCGCGCGTCGCAATGTCTTGTATGCGGCATCGCGGACCTGGTTGTACTCCTGCTGAACGGTGGAGACGCGATTGAGCAACCGCATCAGCTCCATCACGAGAATCTCGCGCTTCTGCTCCAGCAGGCCGTAGCCCTCCGTGGCCATCTCCAGGTCACGGCGAAGGCTTAGCTGAACGCTTTTGGTTGGGGCGACATTCAGACGAGGCATCGGGGAATGAATGAGAAATGAGGAATGGCAGGGGTTCGGGGTGTACCCCACGTAGAATTTGAAGAGCCCAACGCTTCAGCGGCGAGCGGAAGGCATCAAGTGGAAACGGTTCCACTTGGCAAGGCTGAGTAGTATTGGTTGAGTTCCTCCTCGGAGACACGAAGAAGTTCGTTGCGCGGAAGGATGCGCAGAGCGTCCCAACCCAGCTGGAGGCTCTGTTCGATGGTGCGGTCCTCGAATTCGCCCTGCGCAATCACACTGGACTCGAACTTCTCGCCGAACTTCATGTAGAGTTTGTCGATGGGCGAAAGCTCCTCGTTGCCGATGACAGCCGCCAGACTGCGGATGTCCTTGACTTTCGAGTAGGCCGCGAAGAGCTGCGAGGCCACATG
>JAFXSU010000013.1 GCA_017525435.1 Victivallales bacterium | reverse complement strand
TTTGACAAACATACGACTTCCCGAAGGCATCACGGGTATTGGCGAAAATGCTTTTTCCGGTTGCAAAAACTTAATCGACCTCGCAATCCCCCAAGGAGTCACCTACATCGATTCCGGGGCGTTTTCATCTTGTGCCCTGATAACCAGCATGGATTTGCCACCACGCCTCGACATAATTTCAGCAGAGTTATTTGATGAATGTCGCAACCTGGTCCATGTAAAAATCCCCGACGGAGTCATGCAAATCGGTGACCGGGCTTTCGCATATTGCAGCCTAGAGTCCGTGGATTTGCCGGAAGGCATCACGTCAATTGGCGATGGTGCCTTTGCAGGTTGCGCGTTGACCTCCATAGTACTGCCATCTACCGTTCAGCATCTTGAATCTTATGCATTTAGTTATTGCACTAAACTTCAGTATGCGGTGCTATCACCCCGGATCACTCGGATCGAAAGGGAAACCTTTATAAACTGCGAAAGCCTCGTTGCCGTGGTTTTCCCAGATGACCTTACTTTCATCGACTGGGCAGCCTTTCAAGATTGCAGTTCGCTGGTCAGTCTCACCCTTCCCTACAAAGTACGCAGGGTCTCAGACAATGCCTTCCTGAACTGCAAAAATCTGAACTATCTTCTAGTTCCAGAGACTTGCATTGTCAGGTACAAGACATTGCCCACTTCCTGCCGCCTTTTTTTCTATTAAAATCATTTCAATAAAGAATGTTATGGATGATAAGCATAATTGTGAGCCCCCTTCATTGAATGTCCTCCGCGAGGGGCTGGATCAGCTGCTCACCCGCAATGCGCCGCTCTGCGAGGTGGTGGAATTTGTCGTCTCCCTTCATCGGCAATATCCATCGACATTAGCCGCTCTGATTCTCAGTTATCTCAAAAGCCACTGGTTCCTGGAACCGGAAGTCATCCGAAATTGGCCAGAGGAATTCCTAGACACGCTGTCGTATGTCTGGAAATATATCCCCTATTTGCCGAATCCGAACAATCACCCTTTCGGCATTCGTGAACAGCTTATCGCCCAAGGCATAACAGACACTACACTGCCAATGGCCCGACGGCGAAGATTTTTGCGACTGCTCATCTTTGACGGGTTGCAAATCCCTGGCTTTGTAGCCAATGCAGACTGGACTATGCCGGAGGTGTTCTACGACTGCATGCCCGCACGCAAATGGATAGTCATGAATAAGATACCTGCATGGGAAGACCTTCAGTTCTCCAATATCGACTTCTTGCTCGGATCTATTCTCTCCCCCGACCGATTTACCTTCGCTAGAACAGAAAACATTGCTGCAATGGAGGCCATCCTGGAGGACGATCCGGCGGGATTCATGATACCCTACGATCTCACTGGCAGAAACCTCCCCTCGTGCATCGTGACAGAGGTGTTCGTCCATGGAGCCACAAGAATTCTCCTAGAATTTTACCAACGAAATTACCTCTGTAACCTGTGCACGCCACGACAGTTGCTCTTCTTCTGCTGTGCCCACTGCAAAGGCGAAGGTGCTGCCACGCTGGTTGAAGAACTCGAACACGAACACCCCGGACTCGTCCAGACCTCTGTAGATGCCCTCGGGCACAACGCATTCTGGTATTCGCTTTATCTCTGCGACTCAGGCTATCATGCCATTGCGGAAACCCTCCAACCAAACTCCCCCCTGCGACAGAAACTGCTGGAGCTGGGCTGCGACCCAAACCAACAAACCTATCTCGGACTATCCTATGCGGATATTTTGCCACTGCCAGACGGGAAAACCGCCTGAAAACGATTTCACCGTTGCCAATGGATATTATAGTATTAAGGTACATTGTGAAATGCACAATGACAATTTTGGACAATTCTAGACAATTCTGCCTTCATGACTACTGAATCCACTAGCGCCTTTGTTTCGGGGGCGCCATCTTCGACCGATCCGTCCCACATCAAGCAAGTTCGCAATCTAGTGCGGACGATGCAGATGTGGTCAACGGACTTTCATCGCACTCCAGGGGAGGAATGGGCGAATTTCGGCACGCACCTGGCAGGGCTGGTTTTCGGAATTTTCGCCCTGACTTACATGTGCGTGGAGGCGGGACGCCTGGGCGATGCTCGCAAAATCGTCGGAGGCGCACTATACGGCATGAGTCTGATTGTGCTATATAATTCGTCGATGCTTTACCATCTGGCTAATGCCTGGCGCGTAAAAGGCGCCTTCCAGATCATGGACCACATCTCCATCTACCTGCTTATCGCCGGCTCCTACACGCCATTCTGCCTGGTCACGTTGCGCGACACGCAAGTGGGTTTCTGGATTCTCTGCACCAACTGGGCTCTGGCGGTCGGCGGCATCCTCACTGAGCTTCTTGTCCGTCCGCGCAAGGAGTGGCTGGCAGTCACCATTACGCTCCTTATGGGCTGGGAGATTATCTTCTGCATCAAGCCATTATATGATCGCATTGGAACTCTGGCCTGGGTGATGCTGCTGATTGGCGGGGGCAGTTACACCGTGGGCGTGATCTTCTATGTGATGGATCGCGTGCCATACATGCATACCGTCTGGCACGTCTTCGTGCTAGCCGCATCGGTCTGCCATTGGGTCGGGATCATGTTCGGCGTGATGCTCTACGGCGTATGAACGATGGCCCAGATACTTCCGGCAGAATGTGAAAAAGCGATTATATTAATATGCTTGCGCTTTTCACATGAACGGTGTTAGTGCACCGTTGCCTGTTTTCATCCGGAGGATCAAAAATGTCCATGTCAAAAGAAACTGCACGCGCCAAACTGAGTTTGGACGGCAAGGAGTACGAACTCCCGGTGCTTGAGGGCACCGAGGGCGAGCGTGCCCTGGACATCCGTCGCCTGCGTGCCACGACCGGCATGGTCTCATACGACCCCGGCATGGTGAACACAGGCGTTTGTGAAAGCAATATCACCTTTGTGGACGGCGAGAAGGGCATCCTGCGATTCCGCGGCTACGACATCGAGGATCTGACTGAACACTGCAGCTTCCTGGAGGTCGCATACCTGTTGGTCCACGGCTTCCTGCCCACGCCGAGCGAGTACAACGCCTTCAGCAAGCTGATGAACCTGCACTCAATGCTCCACGAGGACATGCGTAACTTCTTTTCGCTCTATCCGGATCATGCACACCCTATGGCGATTCTCTCGGCGATGGTGGTGTCGTTGTCCACCTTCTACCCGGAGCTGGAGCTGGACTCCACGGAAGCCATCGACATCACGGTGGCGCGACTGCTCTCCAAATTGCGTACCATCGCGGCCTTCTCCTATAAGAAGAACATGGGGCAGCCAATTGTCTATCCGCGCAGCGACCTGCGTTACTGCGAGAATTTCCTGAACATGATGTTCCATACTCCGGTGAACGGCTACTCGCCTGATCCGGTGATCACCCACGCGCTCAACCAATTGCTGATCCTCCATGCGGACCACGAGCAGAACTGCTCGACCTCCGTGGTAAGAACCGTCGGATCCTCGCGGGCGAACCTCTACGCCTCCATCTCCGCCGGCATCTGCGCACTGTGGGGGCCCTTGCACGGCGGCGCCAACCAACGCGTCATCGAAATGTTGGAAAGCGTGATCAAGCAGGGACTTTCGGCCGCCACGCTCATCGAGCGCGCCAAGGACAAATCCGACCCCTTCAAGCTCTTCGGCTTCGGGCATCGCGTCTATAAGACATACGATCCCCGAGCCAAGGTCGCAAAGAAAATCTGCAAGCAGGTCATCAGCCACATGACCAGAACCGACCCGTTGCTCGAAATTGCCCAGGAGCTTGAGGAGCGTGCGATGGCGGATGCGTATTTCCAGGAGCGGAATCTCTACCCGAACGTGGACTTCTACACTGGACTTTCCTATCGCGCGATGGGAATCCCGATCAACATGTTCACCGTGATGTTCGCCATCGGACGACTCCCCGGCTGGATTGCCCAGTGGCTTGAGCAACGTGACAATGCGGAGAACCGCATCGTGCGTCCACGACAGGTGTATGTCGGACCGAATCGTCGCACTGTTGCGGAGACGCTGAATGTCTCCACTTATTCCCATCCCGGCAAGAACTGAGGACGCGCAATGGCCACTGTCACCTGCCGAATCCCATCCGCCATGCTTGGGCAGGACACCACCGTTGAGATGGTCTTGCCCCTCGGCAATACCCCGCCGCCCGTTCTCTATCTACTGCACGGGCTTTCCGACGATCAAAGTGGCTGGCTTCGCCGCACCTCCATTGAACGCTATGCCCTGACCCACGGTCTGGCCGTGGTAATGCCCTGCGGGGGACGCTCTTTCTACTGCAACATGGCAGATGGCACGCGTTACTGGGACTACATCGGCGAAGAACTCCCCGCCTTCGTCGAACATACCTTCCAGGTGGCAACCGGCCGCGCGAACACATTCGTGGCGGGCCTCTCGATGGGCGGTTACGGCGCCCTCAAGCTTGCCCTCAAGCATCCGGAACGCTATGCAGCCGCAGCCACGCTCTCTGGCGCCTTCCTACAGGACTGGCTACAGCTGAACCATCCAGAACTCTATGCGGCCGACTTTCCAGACACGCCAAAGTTCCGTGGTTCCGCACACGACCCGTTTGTCTGGGCGACGGAATTCGCACAAACCGGACAGCCGCGGCCACTACTTTTCATGGCAGCCGGCACCGACGACTGGCTTTACTCCCAAAGCGTGGAACTTCACAAGCATCTGGAGAAACTCGGCTTCAATGTCAAGTGGGTCTCCGCCCCAGGAAACCACGACTGGCATTTCTGGGACACCCATATCCAAGAGGTTCTCGACTGGCTACCACTGAAGGAATGAGAAATGAAAGTTCTCGCTCCGCTAGTATGACGGGCTGCATGGCACCGATAGGATTGCTAATTGCTAATTGCTAATTAAAATGAGGTTCCGTCCCTGCATCGATCTTCACCGTGGCCGTGTCAAGCAGATTGTCGGCTCCTCACTAAGTGATGACGACGCACGGCTGGTAACCAACTTCATTGCCACAGAGCCGCCGTCGTATTATTCGAATCTATATTATTCGGACGGTCTTGCCGGAGCGCACGTCATTATGCTTGGGCCCGGCAATGAAGAGGCCGCCCGCAATGCCCTTGGTGCACACCTCGGTTTTTTGCAAGTCGGTGGAGGCATCACTCCCGCGAATGCGCAGAAATGGCTTGACGCCGGGGCCGCCCAGGTCATCGTCACTTCGTTCCTTTTTGTGGATGGGAAATTTTCGCCAGAGCGTCTGCGACTTCTGGCGGCGGCAGTCCCGCGGGAAAAACTCGTTCTCGACCTCTCCTGCCGTCCACTGGAGGACGGCTCATACGCTGTTTGTTGCGACCGCTGGACCCACACCACGCAATTGCGCCTCTCGCCTGAGACCTTCGCGATGTTGGGCGAGCACTGCTGTGAGTTCCTCATCCATGCGGTCGCCGTGGAAGGCAAGCAATCTGGCATCGACGAGACACTGGTTCGCAACCTTTCCGAATGGTGTGACCTCCCCATCACATACGCCGGCGGCATCCACACCTTGGCGGACATCCAGGCAATTGAGCGTTTTGGCAACGGGCGCATTGACTTCACTGTCGGCAGTGCATTAGACCTCTTCGGAGGTCCCCTGCGCTATGCAGACCTCAAGAAATTCACCGGGAAATTCTTGGCAAATGCTTGATCTCGAACCATATCGTCATTGTGAGCTATGCCCTCGGCGTTGCGGCGCTGATCGAGTCGCGGGGCAACATGGCTTCTGTGGCGAAGGCGCCGAACTTCGCATTGCCTCGATTGGTGCACATTTTGGCGAAGAGCCACCATTTGTCGGACAAAGTGGCTCGGGAACCATCTTCTTGACCGGCTGTTCCTGCGGTTGCTTCTTCTGCCAGAACTACCAGCTCTCCACCGAGCACATGGGCGAAACACTGAGTGTGGACGAAGCGGTCCAACGCATCCAGCTTCTGGTCGGGACGGGCATCCGCAATCTCAATCTGGTGACGCCCGACCACTTCTGGCCGCACCTGCGAGAAATCCTCCGGCGACTTCGCGACGAAGGGTGTGACTTGCCGGTCATCTGGAACTCCTCTGGCTATTCGCGGGTCGAAATGCTTCGGGAGCAAGCCAAGGAGATTGACATCTTCCTGCCGGACTTCAAATACGCCTTGCCCGAATTGGCTCGGTTGTGCATGGGGCGTGAGGACTATCCAGCCGTGGCCCGAGAAGGGATTCGAGAACTCGTTGATCTCAAAGGGTTTCTACGCCCATTCGATGAAACCGGCGGGCTGGGGCCGAACCGCGGAGTTCTGGTGAGACACCTCGTTCTGCCAGGCGAAGTCGAGAACAGCCTCGCCGTCCTGGATCAACTTTACGAAGATCACGGGCCGCTGCTGCCCATCTCCGTGATGCGACAATTCCGCCCGATGCCGGAGTGCCTACGGCGCAATCGTTTCACACGGCTGGTCACGGACGAAGAGTACACCCGTGTCGTCAACCATGTTCGCGAACTGGGCTTCACCCGCGTCTTCATCCAGCCCGACTGTGGAGACGAAAATTTCGTGCCTGATTTTCGCCATGCCGGCGAACCCTTCAAGGGAAACGCCAAAAAGAAGGTTAGAGGGTAGAGGTTGGAGGTTAGA
>JAFXSU010000109.1 GCA_017525435.1 Victivallales bacterium | reverse complement strand
GATACATTAGGATAAAATCACTTTTTTCCCACACATAACTCAGAAGTCTAACCTGTCATGAAAAAAGCCACGATTTCCACACGCAATTTCAGCAAGATTTCCCGCGACTGGTGGGACTACACGACACTCGACCGCAAGATCCTCGACGCGGCTGCGAAACTGACGCTGGACGACCTCCCGAAACTCCAGCGCAAGGGCTTCAAAATCAACATCTACGATACTCTCCAGGAGTTTTATGCGGCGGAGGCTTTGGAATATGTGAAGGTCTTCCAGCAGGCGACCGCGAAGCATCCGTGCGGCGTGTGCGGACCGATCGGTCCGACCGAGCAGTTGCCCATCGTGGCGCAAATCGTCAATGAACTCGGCATCTCCTTGAAGAACGCACACTTCTGGGGCATGGACGAGTGGGTGGTGGATGGCAAGGCCGTGGACAAGAAGTTCCCGCTGGGCTTCCAGAAGGCCGACTTGGAGCTGTGCTTCAACCGCATCGACAAAAAGCTTGCGATGCCGAAGGAGAACATGCACTTCCCCAGCGAGAAGCCCGAGAAGTACATGAAGTCCTTTGACGAGTTCCACTGCATGCTGATGCAGGGTGGGCAGGGCGAGACGAAGCACTGGGCCTTCAACGACCCGTTCCGCCGCGAGGGCAAGTATCTCGACGCGCCGCCCAGCCCGGAGGAATACCTCAAGCTGCACACCCGCATCGTGAACCTCCATCCGATCACCCTGATCCAGAACGCACGCACCTCCGGCGGCGGCACGGTCCAGAATGTGCCGACCCAGGCGGTCTCGGTGGGACCGGTCGAGACCTGGAAGGCCGACCGCGTCTCCATCTGGCATCCCGGCCATCATGACAACCCCTTCGGTCAGCGCCTCTCCACCTACATGCTGGCCAACAAGATCGCGGACAGCTCGGTGCCGATGAGCCTGCTGTCGTTGCATCCGGGCGAGGTGACCTTCAACTTCTACCGCCACGGCTTCGGCGTCTGTGAAGTCGAAATGCACTAGTCATCCAAATTCCGTCGCCCCATCAAAATATGCTTCGCCTGACATCGCATCTGCATCCGAAGTCGGATTTCACCGTAGGTTGCTACGGCTCAATCCGCATTTCGGCGCATCTGTGCGCCACGCTTAGCCTATTTTGCGCTTCGTCGGAATTTGTCTGACTTTTTTGGCCCCGCAGAGATGCGGGGCTTTTTCTTAACTGGATAAGGAACGAATTACCAATGGCTACTGCAAAAAAGAAGGCCGTTGCGCCGAAGAAGAAGGCCATCGCCGTCGGGTGCCATCCCGACGACATCGAGTTCATGATGGCCGGCACGCTCATCCTGCTCCAGAAGGCCGGCTACGAGGTCCACTACATGACCGTCGCGAATGGCTCGCTGGGGACGGACAAGCTCAGCCGCGAGCAGATTGTCGCCAAGCGCCGCAGCGAGTGCATCGCGGCGGCAAAGCTGGCGGGGATGATCTACCACGAAAGCGTCTGCGATGACATCGAGGTGTTTTACAACTACGACCTCATCTGCAAGGTCGCCGAGGTTATTCGTGAAGTGGATCCCGACATCGTGCTTACGCATGGACCGTATGACTACATGGAAGACCACACCTGTACCGGCCGCCTGGCGGTCACGGCGGCCTTCTGCCGCGGGATGACCAACCTGCGGTGCCGTCCGGACTACCCCGCCACCCTCAAGGAGGTCGCGGTTTACCACTCGATGCCGCACAGCCTTACCGACCCGTTGCGCCGGCCGGTGATTCCGGAACTCTACGTGAACATCTCCTCTACGATGAAGTTGAAGGAGAATATGCTTCGTTGCCATGCCTCGCAGAAAGAGTGGCTGGATGTCTCGCAGGGCAACGACGCCTACATCGAGGAACTCACTTTCCGCGCCAAGTACTTCGGCAAGATGTCCGGGAAGTTTCCGGAGGCCGAAGGCTGGATCCGCCACAACCATCTGGGCTTCGGGGCTGAGGACTTCAACCCGTTGCTGAAGGATTTGGGCAAGAACGCCTTCATGACTCCGCGAGAGTCGAATCCATTTCTGAATTAAAATACATAAATTCTTTGTAATAAATAAGTTAAAACTAAATTCATTCCAATGAGCAAGTTTGGCGCACGTGAATACGCATTGGGTGTCCAGCATCTGCTGGCGATGTTCGGTTCCACGGTATTGGTTCCGCTGATCACGGGCCTGTCCCCTGCGGTGGCGTTGTTCACCGCAGGCGTGGGGACCTTGCTCTTCCACTTGTGCACCAAGGGGATTGTGCCTGTTTTCCAGGGCTCCAGTTTCGCATACATCGGCGCACTCCTCATCATCATTGGGAAATACGGCATTCCGGCCGCGCAGAGCGGCATCATGGCGGCAGGTCTGGTCTATCTCGCATTGGCGGTTCTCGTCTATTATATTGGACCGGACCGTCTGCGGAAGATTCTGCCGCCGATTGTGACCGGGCCGGTCATCATCATCATCGGTCTTTCGCTGACCGGCGTTGGCGTGAAAGACGCCTTCGGCTTCGTGAACGACTGTGTCTTTGACCTGAAGGCGTTCCAGAACTTCATCATTGCGATCTTCGTTTTCGCGGTGGTGATGGCAGGGATGAACTCGCGCCGGAAATTCTTCAACATGGTGCCAATCCTCTTGGGCATCCTGCTGGGATACATCCTCTGCTGCGTGTTGTATCTCTGCAAGTGGTTCCCGATGGACTTCACGCCGGTACATGAGGCACCATGGTTGAACATCCCGTTCATCGGCGACAAGTTCGGCGTTTCGCAGATTGGCAACCCCTTCACCATGCCGCAGTTCAATCTCACCGCGATCCTGATGATTGCGCCCATCGCGCTGGTGACCTTCATGGAGCACGTGGGCGACATCACGACCAATGGCGCGGTGGTGGGCAAGGATTTCTTCCAGGATCCCGGACTGCACCGCACCCTAATGGGCGACGGTCTGGCCACCCTCGTGGCCGGTCTCCTGGGCGGTCCCGCCAACACGACCTACTCCGAGAACACCGGCGTGCTGGCCACCACCAAGAACTACAACCCCGCCCTGCTGCGCATCGCGGCGGTCTTCGCCATCCTGCTGGGACTCTTCGGCAAGTTCGGCGCGGTGCTGCAGACCATCCCCGCGCCGGTGAAGGGCGGCATCGAGCTCATCCTTTTCGGGATGATCGCCTCCGTGGGTGTCCGCACCATCGTTGAGGCCAAGCTGAACATGACCAGCACTCGCAACCTCTGCATCATGGGCAGCGTGCTGTGCGCCGGCATCGGCCTGGGCTCCATCGGAGGTATCAGTCTGGTGATTCACGACATCCCCGTGAACATCTCCGCGCTCTTCGTGGCCACCGTGGTCGGCGTGATCATGAACGCCATCCTGCCTTCGGACTTCGATGAACTGATCAAGCATAATTAATAAGCTGTTTTTCAAACGATGGAACCGCTCATTGCCAAAATCTACCCGCGCTTGCATTTGATGGACCACCCGTTGATCCACCACAAGATTTCCATGCTTCGCATGCAAGGGACCAATTCGAAGGACTTCCGTCAGCTGGTCAATGAGATCGCCCTCCTGATTGGCTACGAGGCCACGCGCGACCTGGAACTGGAAGATGCGCCGATCGTCACTCCGATGATGGCCACGATGGGGCATTTCCTGGCCAAGAACGCCTGCCTGGTTCCCGTGCTGCGTGCCGGATTGGGGATGGTTGACGCAATGCTGGAGCTGTTGCCTGCTTCGCGCGTGGGGCACATCGGCCTCTACCGCGATCCCGTGACTACTAGGCCGGTGGAATACTACTGCAAACTGCCGCCGGATGTGTCGGAACGCGTGGCGATTGTGCTGGACCCGATGCTGGCCACTGGCGGCAGCGCGGTCGCGGCGATTGAATTCCTCAAGAAACGCGGCGTGACCCGCATCAAGCTGGTCAACATCATCGGCGCACCCGAAGGCGTGAAGGCCGTCTTCGAGGCACACCGGGACGTGGATGTCTATCTGGGTGCCCTGGACGAGGGGCTCAACGACCATGCATACATCCTCCCCGGACTTGGCGACGCCGGAGACCGACTCTTTGGAACCCTGTAGCTGTTTGAATAACTTGTTTTAAATAAAGGAGATATGACTATGACCGCAACGACCATCGCCATCATTGTCCTAGGTGTCCTGTTCGTGCTTCTGGCATTCATCAGCTATGTGAAAGCCCCGCCGGACAAGGCGTTTATCATCTCTGGCCTGAGACGCCGCACCATCATCGGCGCGGCGGGTTTCCGCGTGCCCTTCCTGGAACGGCTGGACAAGATTACGCTGGAACTGATCCAGGTGGATGTGAAGACCTCCGATCCCGTGCCCAATGCGGATTTCATCAATGTGAATGTTGACGCCGTGGTCAACATCAAGATCGGCAAGACGCCGGAGATGCTGGAGAAGGCTGCGATGAACTTCCTGAACGCCTCGCCGAAATACATCTCCGATGTGGCGAAGGAGGTCCTGGAAGGCAACATGCGCGAAATCGTAGGCCAGATGCATACCAAGGAGATGGTGCTGGACCGCCAGAAGTTCGCGGACATGGTGAAGGCAAACGCGGACCCCGACCTGGCTCGCATGGGCTTGGAGATTGTCTCCTTCAATGTCCAGAACTTCAACGACAACGACTCCGCCATCGAGAACCTGGGTATCGACAACATCGCTCAGATCTCCAAGGACGCTGCGATTGCGCGCGCCCAGGCGGAGCGCGACGTGGCGATTGCCAAGGCGAATGCGGAGAAGGAGGCCAACGACGCCAACGTGCTGGCGCAGACTGAAATAGCGAAGCGTCAAAACGAACTTGCCATCAAGAAGGCCGAACTCAAGCGCGAGGCCGACACGCAGCTGGCAATCGCGGAGTCCGCCAAGTCCATCCAGGCGGAGGAACAGCGCAAGATCATTGAGATGAAGACGGGTGACGCGGATGTCGCTCGACAGATGAAGGCAATCGAGATCAAGGAGCGCGAGGTCGAAATCGCGGAGAAGAAACTCGACGCCGAGATCCGCAAAACTGCTGAGGCCAAGAAGTTTGCCGTCCAGCAGGAGGCGGATGCGAAGCTCTACTCCATCCAGAAGGAGGCCGAGGCCGACCTGGTGCGCCGCCAGAAGAACGCCGAGGCGGAGAAGTTCGAGGCGGAGCGCAAGGCCGAGGCACAGAAGGCGATTGCGGAGGCGGAACGCGTGAAAGGCGAAAATGAAGCACAAGTCATTGCCGCCAAAGGTAATGCTGAAGCAGATGCCATCAAGGCGAAGGCACTTGCCGAAGCCGAAGGTATCCTCAAGAAGGCCGAGGCGATGAAGGAATACCAGGACGCCGCGAAGCTCGACCTCCAGCTCGCCGCACTCAAGCTCTACTTCGAGAAGCTTCCCGATGTTGCAAAGGCCGTCGCAGATGGGTATTCCAGCGTGGACAAGATTGTGGTTTGGGGCGACAACGGCGGAAAGCTGGTGGACGGCATGACCACCAACATCACCAAGATCACCGAGGTCGCCAAGGAGGCCCTCGGTCTGGATGTCGGCAGTTTCCTCAATGACCTCGGAGCACGAATCGCCAAGTCGAAGGATTCTTCTGACGATACTGCGCCGAAAGGCTGATTGTTATATTCCTAAAATAATTTGCGGGTCAAGAAGTTGCGAAGCAACTTCTTGACCCGTTTTTTGATGCCTCTGTAGCGGTGACTGTCCCCGGTTAATCCATGTTTCAAGCCAGTGACTGTCCTATGTAATTCTGAAGCCACATTTGCCTTTGTTAGAATTCTATATGGACTTT
>JAFXSU010000108.1 GCA_017525435.1 Victivallales bacterium | reverse complement strand
GGAGCCGATGCAGGTTCGGGTGCGGGTGCCGGTATCGGCGTCTTGATAGCGAATTTGGGCTTGGCAGGTTCCGGTGCCGGAGCGGGCGCGGGTTCGGCCGGAGCGGGCGCGGGTGCAGGTTTCGGTGCCGGAGCCGGTGTCGGCTCGCTCTTCTTCAGGGAGAAGGTCAGTCCGGAGCGTTTCATGCCCTCCGTTCCGTCTTTGGCATGTTCTGCAGGAGCGGGAGCCGCTGGTGTCGGGGTGGCTCCGGGCTTGGAAAGCGTGAGTTTCAGGGGGGCTGGTTGTGGCGCAGGCGCGGGTGCCGGAGCCGGTGCCGGCTCAGCGGGCATGACAGGTTCGGGTGCCAGTGGCGACGGGGCGTCCGAGGTTTCCGCCGGGGGTGGCGTCAGTTTGAGATTCAAAACCTTCAGTGCGGGTTTTTCTTCAGGGGTGGGGGCACCTGCTGGTTGGTCAGTCATATTCAACTCCTATGAGGGTGGAAATGAAGTTTTGTCGAATTTTCTAAAGATAACCTCTCAAATGGGATGTGCAAGCCCAAATGAGAAAAAAACTACGGTGGAAGGGATTCCTGTGAGGAAAAATGTCAAGAGAGCGGGATTTCCTCGATGGAGGTGACTTGGAATCCGGCATCGGCAACGGCCTTCTGAAGAGTTTCGTCAGAAACGGCGTGTTCCAGCGTGACAATGGCGGTCGGCGGGGTGAGATGAACTTGCGCTACTACGCCGTCCAATGCATTGAGTGCCTGGGTGACGCGTGCCACACAGTGCATGCAGGACATTCCCTCGATGTGAAGCCTCCGTTTGGCAAACGCATGACCTTCGGGCTCCTTTTGGGGAAGCGGCTCGGCTCCGCCCCCGCAACAACCGCCTTTGCCTTTGAAGTGCCGGATGGTGTGGCAGAGGGCGACAAGGAAGCAGATGGTGACCAGTAGGGCAATCAACAATGCAGGAAACGGCATAAGCGACTTCGATTGAAAAAGTTGTTTTAGTAGCAGTCGCCGGCGGCGATGCGTTGGGTTATTTGGCGCAGAGGAGCAGGAAGGCGTAGAAGATGGGACCGATTAGCAGGAGGCTGTCGAGGATGTCGAAGACTCCCCCAAGGCCTGGGAGTTTTCCAGAGTCCTTGGCATTGGCGGCGCGTTTGAGGGCGGACTCAATGAGGTCTCCAAGCAGGCCGATGGTTCCTGCAAGGAGTCCCAAGAGGATGGCCGCCCAGGGTCCAAAGGGCGTCAGATGCGTTCGCGCGAATCCGAAGCAGAGCAACGACCCCAAGATGGCAAAGGCGACTCCGCCGGCCAGCCCCTCCCAGCTCTTCTTGGGGCTGATGGTTGGCGCGAGCTTGTGGTTCCCGCCCGGCAACTTTGCGGTGAGGGTGCCCACGGCGTAGGCCCCGATGTCGCCGAGTTTTGTGATAAGAACTAGGAAGAAAAGCAGAAATGGACCATTATTGGGATAATGGAAGAGATTCGGCAGCGGTGCCAGGCAGGCGCAGACCAGCACTTCGACCAAGGTGAATTTGGCGAAGTTGGCGATCGCCTCGCGGTCGCAGCCATCTCGGAAGAGCAAAAGAATTCCCGCAAGGAACCCCAAGAAGAGCAATGTCAAATCGATGAGAATCAATTTGCAGGGCGAGGCACAGCAGCACAGCAGTGGCACCAGGACGATTAGTGCGATGATGGCGAAAAGCGCTTCGCGGTAATGGGTTTTCGGGTGGACGCCCAGCAGGGCGCAGGCCTCGTGGACGGTCGGGAGGACTAGAGCAAGAGCCAACAGGGTGAAGGCGATTTTTCCGTAGATGCCCGGCAGGAAGAAAGCCAACACGGTGATGACGATAAGCGGAATGGCGACTTTGAGGCGTTCAATCAGATGGTCCATCGTGGGTGAAATCGAGTTGGAGGCTTACATTATGAAAAGGAACATTACCTCAATATAATGGTTTAAAGCAAAAACGATGATGCATTTCCACGAAGAGGTTTCCAGTGTGCAGAATCCCAAGGTCAAGCAAGTGGTGCGCTGGCGGGACCGTCCGGACCGAGATGACAGCCAGGTGGTGCTGGCCGAGGGGTATCGTGCATTGGTGCGGGCGCTGGCCGGCGGCTATCGGATGGACGAGGTTTTCGTGTGTCCGGAGTTCTTCCCCGGCCAAGAACACGAAGAGGCGCTGCTGGAGCAGCTCCGTGCGCAGGGCGCGAAATTGATCCGCGTGGCGCCCGCCGCCTTCACCAAGATGGCGTACCGTGATCGTCCGGAGGGACTTCTGGGTGTCGGTCCGCAACTGCATCGCACGCTGGCGGACTTGACGCTCTCGCAGTGCCCGCTTCTGCTCATTGCGGAGCAGATTGAGAAACCTGGCAATCTTGGCACGATGATGCGCTCTTCCGATGCCGTGAAGGTGGATGCATTGGTGCTTTGCGATTCCAAGACGGATCTCTACAACCCCAATGTGGTTCGCGCCAGCACGGGAAACCTTTTCACCCTTCCGGTGGCGGAGGCTACGACCGCCGAAACGATTCCGTGGCTGAAATCCCATGGCATCCGCATTCTGGCGACGTCTCCGCATGTGGATACTCTTTATACCCAGGTGAATCTCGCCGAGCCGGTGGCGGTGGTGGTTGGCGCGGAGCAGTATGGCTTGACGCGCCCCTGGCTGGAACAGGCGGACCTGGTGGTACGCCTCCCGATGCTCGGCGAAGCAGACTCCTTGAATGTCGCCACCGCAACGGCCGTGATGCTCTATGAGGCACTGCGCCAACGCCTTGTGGCCGGCGTGGTCAAGGACCCTGGGCGGGTTCCCGAATCCGCAGATTGCTAGGCGTACTGCTGGCGTCCCGCCAGCAGAAGGTTAGAGCTTAGAAGTTAGAGGTTAGAGGTGAGAATGGGAGGGACGCGCTCCAGCGTGCCCTGCGTTGCCTTAAGAGATGAGAGGTGTGTCGCGGTGCCTGCACCGCCAGAAGAGGTGAAAGGGGCGTCCATTGCCGACCAACGATTTCCAACCTGGTGAATTCGCCCGCCCATTGCGGCTTGCACTCCTATTGGTCTTAATGGGGTTGCTGCTGTGTGTCGCATTTCTGCAACTGGGGCCGATGGAACGGCTCAAGGCGCAGAGTCATCGGGAACAGACGCGACTTGTCTATATTCCGCCGTGCCGCGGAATGCTCCAGGACCGAGATGGCAATCCGTTGAATCTTTCGGTGCCAAGCTATTCGATTGTCCTGCGGCCGGAGTTGGTACGTGATCCGCGGGATACCCGCCAACGCACCTTGGAGAAGCTCACGGCGGAGATTACCGACCTGGGAATGGAACTGGGACACGAGTTCTACCAGTTTCGTCCGACCATGGAGAAGATCGAACGTCATCTGCGTGAACAACCGGCGTTGCCTCTGATGCTATGGGAGGATATCGATGCCGACACGCTTTCGCGATGGACGATGATCCGTGATGACCACCCCGCCGCCGAACTCCTGTTGACCTGGAGGCGAGAATACCGCGAACCCACGCTGGCACCGCAGTTGCGGGGGCTGGTGAAGCGATCTGGCCCGCGTGCCGACGGTGTGGAGAAGTATTGGAATGCCAACGCGCCGGAACTGACAGGTGCCAGCGGTCTCGAGAAGGCGCTGGATTCTGAATTGGCTGGCACTGGTGGCTTCGAACGGCTTCAGACGGATGTGCTTTCCTACCGCAGCACGGTTCTGGAGTCAAAGCCGTCGTTGCCTGGGGCGAACTGCCGTCTGGCGCTCTGCATGGAGGCGCAACGTCTGGCGGAAGAGCAGTTCCGCGTCGGCGGATACCATGGTGCGGTGGTGGCACTGGATTTGCAGACTGGACAGGTGCTTGTGGACCTCTCGATGCCAGCGGTTCCTCTGGGCGTGCGGGACGCGGGGGCCGATGGTGCCTACCAGAACCGTGTCCTCTCCGGATACTACCCTCCCGGCTCCACCATCAAGCCACTCCTTGCGATGTATGCTCTGGAGCAGGGGATGATTACTGCGACGGAGCCGGTCGTGGACTGCCAGGGATTCTACGCGCTGGGGGAGCGCACGCGGTTGCGTTGCAGCCATGTCCACGGGAAGCTTGCGGTGGTCGAAGCAATTGCGCAGTCGTGCAATGTCTTCTTCAGCGACTTGTCGGCGAAGATGACGACAGAGGAATTCGATGGCTTCGCGCAATTTTTCGGCTTTGGCGAGAAGCCGGGGAGCATCTTGTCTTCAGAAGAGAGCGCGGGCATTGCCTTCTCGCCGTCTTGGGTGGCGCAAAAACGCAAGGGCGATGTGCAATGGCATCTTGGGGACGCCGCGAACGCCGGAATTGGACAGGGAGCCTGGATTGTCACGCCGATGCAGATGGCGTTGGCAGTCGGCTTCGCTTTGACCGGAGATTTGTTTGTTCCTAAATATATTATTGATGATAAAATAGTTATATCAAAGCACCGCGACTGGTCGCCGGAAGCCCGGCGGCTCGTAATGGAGGGAATGCGCGAATGTGTGCTGACAGGCACCGGCCAGTCGATGAAAACGCCACGGCTCGCAATTCTCGGCAAGACGGGCACCGCCGAGGTCGGCAAGGGGCAGACACCCCATGCGTGGATGGTGGCCGCCGCTCCGGCGGACGCTCCGCGTTTTGTGGTGGTCGTGGTGGTGGAGCATGGTGGCGGCGGCGGCCGTGTCGCCGGCCCCATCGCCCGCGACATCCTGCTAAAATTGGCCGAGAGGAGGTAGCGGCGCTCTAGCCGGGCTAGCCGCTCTAGCCACTCTAGCCGGGCTAGCCGCTCTAGCCGAACTAGCGTCTCAAGTCTCAAGTCCCAAGTCCCGTGTCCCAAGTCCCGTGTCCCGTGTCCCGTGTCCCGCTTGACGTCCGACGTCCGCCGTCTGACATCCCCCGCCGAGGGGCGGTTGAGGGACTCGGGGACTCGGGGGCGTGGGGGGACAATGCATTCTTTTTTCTGAAAAACGGGTAGATTTTCTTGTGGTGGCTTGCAAAACGGATTTGAGGCAATATCTTAAGCACACTTTCCAATTTTAAGAACCCGGAGTTGTAGCGCAATTGGT
>JAFXSU010000107.1 GCA_017525435.1 Victivallales bacterium | reverse complement strand
TGGGGAAGATATGGTTGACTTGGGGATTTTTTCCCACGAAAGACACGAAAGACACGAAAAAAGACCGCTACTCCGGACCATCGGCGGGGCGCCGACGCAACATCACCCCGGCCGTCGGCGGGGCCCGACGCAACAACCATCCTGTAAACGGATGCGAAAACATGGGGCAATACCCACGAAGGGTGCGTTGAGCGCGGCCCTTCCTTGCCCTTGTTCAATAATCCGTTTCAGAGACCATGGTGGTGTCGCCGGGGCGTGACAGTCCCCATTTCTCCTTTTTCATCGCGGCATCTGTCCTCCGGATGAGCGTCCCAAGGAGGAAATCAATCGACTCCTCGAGGAGCGGCTTGTTCGCGGAGCCATCGTAGGTGTCTATGCACCGCTGGAGGATTGCAATCTGCTGCCGAGTGGAAAAGACACTGTCCATCATCGCAAAGAACTTGTCGTCAGGGAGAAGATTCTGTGAGAGGGACAGCGTCTTCAGATTCTCCTGCCACCCGTCGGGGCAGCGGCAGGCTTTCCCCTGGAAACACGACTTCACCGCTGCCGGCAGCTTCCGTTTCGTCACCCACTTCAGGAATTTCGCCTGGTCCTGGGGGGCGACACCGAAGTGGACGATGAACTCCTTCATCGCCTGCGGGAGGGCCAGAAAAACCGGCTTATGGAAGAACCACGGTGAACTCAGATGGCAGCCGCGCATCAGGCACCAGACAAGCAGCCTCGCTGGCGGCAACACGAAATCCTTCTCCCATTCCAGCATCGCCTCCTTTTCATCCCGCGTGGGCGCCATTGTCCACCAGGGTCTGCCCCTGGAGAGCAACTTCCGCAGTTCCGGCTTGCCGATGGCGTGCATTCGCGGGGGATCGAGGGGGAAAACCGCACCATGATCCTCGGGGCGGGGATCCACGCCGAGCTTCAGCAGCAGCTTGACGACCTCCACATTGTCACCGTCGCACGCGCGGGACAGCGGATTCGGCCAGTAGTTGAGAAATCTACGACAAGCCAGCGGCTCGAAAACGGGGAGGAACGCGGGGTCACATATAACGCTTGCAACCTTGAGGAACGTCTTCGGATGCATGGAATTGAGGAAATGGAGGTCGAAACCGGCCTTTTTGATGTGGTCCTTCACCTCATCCAGGCTCCCGGATTCACAGAGGTCGAGCAGGCGTGCGAGGTTTTTCTTCGTATTGGAATCTAGCATCTTGTATCTTACTCCTGAATAATACGGTGATGGGGTGTTCCAAGACAACTGGGAGTTCCGCAAGGCAAGCGCTCCCGCCAGGCAGAAAGTCAGTTCCTGTCGAAAAACGTAATCATGATTCCAACGATCCAGCAGGGCGATGTGGCAAGTGCGAACCACAGCTCGAAGCCCATTAAGAGATTCCAAAACATCGTGTCAATTCTCCTTTGGTTAGAGTGGAAGTGCAAAAACTGCCGTCAGTCGCCGTTCTTCTTGTCCATCAAGAGGTAAAAGGCAAGACAGGCGATGAAGAACCCCGGCCCCGTCCAGAAGGACAGCGCCACGACCACCAATCCGATGAAGTAGAGGCAGCCCTTTTTGTCGTAGTCGATTTGCAAACGCCTTCCTCCGTAAGTCGCTATTTCTTTCCAAACACACGGCTGAAGAAGACCATGTCGAAGTAGAGTGCAATGAAAAAGAGGATCTTCACCCAGATGGTGCTGTTGAAGAGCCATCCAATGAAGAGGACTCCGCCCATCACCAGCAAGAAGATGATGAGGCATACCGCGCTGTCGATTGCGAAATTGTCAAGTCCAGATGCCATGATGATTGCCTCCTATGGTTTTAGCGGTTGTTTTTCAAACGGCACACGCCGCATGGTACACTAACAATTTCGGCTTTTGCCGAAACTCAGTTGACTCGTCAGCATCTACATTACACACACAAAAAGTGCTTTATTTCAGAAAAGATGGATTGTCAAAGGATTTTTTCATTGAAAAGTTTTCAAAGTCCAGTGGTGGGGAGAGCACAGGAGGGCTGGAAAGGGCACAAAAGGCCCTCCGTGTGCGGAAGAAATATCGCCGCCCTTTCCAGAGGCAATTCGTTAATTGCCTCATACAGAATAGGTTATCTTATCATGCGGCAGCCTTCCGGACAATGATGTTCCGCAAGGTCGGCAAATAGCGGTGCTTGAGGAGTGCGGGATAATTCGTATCCTCAAGATGGAACCTCTCAGCGAGTGCGTTAAGGGTTTCACCCTGAAGGTATTCCTTCAAAATTGCGGTCGACTTTTTCGGATCGCGGACATGACCGTTTTGCCGGAGCACCTGCTCGAGTTCCTGAAACCCCTCGTCCATGAGCTTGGCACGAGCCGCCCACATCATACGTTCGGCAGGGTCTCCATCCTCGTCAGAATAGCTGCCAAGGTCATCGACGCCACAGTTCATATCCGTGCGACGCGCGATTTTGTTCAAGAGGTTCAGAGCCTTATGCTTAGCCATACGGTAGATGAACCCCTGAATATTCTTTGAGGGGTCCAGAGTGAACTTTCCATTCTGGAATTCAAAAATGATATCGTCAAGGATCTCCGTGACACAATGGGCGTCACGGAAGAAGCGCTTGGTTGCCTGCTCCACGATGGGTTTCCACGCTTCAGCAAGCTTCTCGAAGTTACGGCTGTTAATCCACTCGATATTCAGAGCATCAAAAGACTTCTTTTCCATGAGAAAAATCTCCTTTGGGTTATGTGAGGTTGTTTCTTTAAGGTCCGTTTGCACGTGTTCATCGTGCCGCATCGGCATTTCTGCCAAACCACCTTCAATGCACAAAAATGCATTGTAACGGGAAAGGTTGGTTGCCTGCCACTTGGGCAGGCTATCGAGATGTTTTGAAGTCTTACATTTTTGCTCCTCTGTTATCGGGTGGAAGTTGAAAAATGACACAAAAAAAACGCCTCCATGAAATTTAAGAATTCATGCGAGGCGTTAAAAAAACGCCCGCAAGACTATTGCTGAACGGCTTTCGCCTTCCCACGTGCTCCCTTGCGGGAGAACCACCGTTGCCGTCTCAGCGGGGATTTGGCTGGTTGGTGGCGCCGATTGACGACGCCGTCTTCACGAAAGATGCCGCACATAAGTGTAACATGCCTATAATATAATGCGTTTTTTTAAAATTTCAAGTGGTACCGAAGAAAAAAAACCCGAAACTTCACTTTTTTGTCTAACAATCACATCCTAGACCTCCAATTATATGAGCACAATTCGTACTTCCTCTGTGCTGGCGGGGCACCAGCACAAAGCATTTTCTGTCGGCGGGGGCGTCGGCAGTACATCCACCCCAAATTCACAGATTCAGGTTGAAAAAAGACACAAAAAACGCCCGCAAGAACTATTTCTGATTAAGGGTGGTGATAGGGCGATGGCGAGAGTGTTGGCGAGGTGAGTTCGCTCGCACTACCACTATACTGAGGAAAATGCCGATTGCAATGGCAAAGGCGAACTATTTTCACACATCTTGTCGGATCGGCGCCGGCGGCTGGAAGGCCATTTTCAATAAAATTGGGATTTATTTCGGCATATCCGGGACGTCCGGCATATCCGGGACGTCCGGAATGCGCCATCAAGCTAATAAGACGCCGATGCTACATCCTTTATGCAAATTCACGGATTCAGGGCATCGAGCAGAACGGGGTGTTCGCCCTGCCAGCCGGCGTTGGGGGAATGGAGGATATAATGCGCAAGGCCGTCGAAGTCGCGGAACCACATCCCGTGACCGCCGTCCTGAGTATAGATAGGTGTGGGCTCGTGGTGCCAAGGTCCCAGCAGGCGACCACTCTCCGAGACCATCGCGCCCATGGTATAGATTTTATCACGCATGGAACTCCAAAGCATCCGAAGGCGGCTGCCGTCGCGGTAGAGGAACGGTCCGTCGGTCACCCAGCCACGGAGGTTTGGATCCACATATTCCGTGGCCCAGGGAGCGGTGCTGGCGTGCATCAATTCGATGGGGTCTCCGACTGCACAGGAGAGGTCGTCGGCCAGGGGCATGGCACAGATGGTACCGTCGCCAACCTGCACCCATTCGTGGCAGAAGACGAGCCAAGGGCGGCTGTCCTCCACCCAGAGAGTTCCGTCCAGGCACTTCCATTTTTGCGGTGTCAGCGGTCCCGCCGAGAGTTGGATGTATGGTCCGGCAGGAGAATCCGTAGCGGACTGGAAGACCTGGGTTCCGCGGAAATCCGGCTCGCGCGTCCCGCAAGTTCCAAAGAGGTAATATTTCCCTCGATATTCGTGGCATTCGGGCGCCCAGAAGAAATCCGCCCCCCAGAAGTCCGTCGGCGGGAGAAAAGCGGGCAAGGGCCCCTCCCAGTCCTCTACATTAGTACCTATATAATAATAGAACCCTGGCTCGACGTCGTGCCAGACACTGCCGAAAAGGTAATATCGTCCTTCGGTCTTGCAAGGCACCACGAATGGGTCGCGCATCCGAATTTCAGCGAGTTTCATTGGCAGGCACGAGCTTCTGAAGGTCTGGGAAAAGGGAGAGACTGCGCTGCAAAATGCCCTTCATATAGGCGATGACAATTCCGTAGTTGAGGAACGGAACGCCTTGGTCCAAAGCGCATTTCATCCGATAGGTCACCTCGCGTTCGTTCAGCATGCAGCCGCCACAGTGAATGACCACACGATAGGGCGAAAGGTCTTCCGGGAAGCCCAACCCCGACGAGGTCTCAATCTGCAACTTGCAACCCGTATGCGCTTTCAGCCAGCGCGGAATCTTCACCGTGCCGATGTCATTGCACTGGCGGTGATGCGTGCAGCCCTCGGCAATCAGAATGCGGTCGCCGTCTTGAAGGGAATTCAGCGCGGACACGCCGCGCACGGCGGTCTCCAGGAAGCCCTTGTAGCGTGCCATCAGAATGGAGAACGAGGTCAGCGGGATATCTGGTGGCGTATCTTTTGCGGCAACGGCAAAGGCCTGGCTGTCCGTCACCACCATCGCGGGCTTGCGGCCCAGCGCTTTCAGCGTTTCGGCCAGTTCGGTCTCGCGGGTGGTCACGCCAATTGCCCCGGCCTCCAAAAGTTCTCGGAGTGCCTGCTGTTGGGGAAGGATGAGTCGGCCTTTTGGGGCAGACTCGTCAATCGGAATCACCAGCACCACCAGGTCCAGCGGCTTCACAAGGTCTGCCAGAAGCCGTCGGTCTGCACTCGCCGGGCGGAGCCGCGCCAGACGCTCGCGCAGTTCTTGAATGCCCTCGCCCGTGAGCGCGCTCACCTTGACTGCGGGAACCTCCGATGGCAACGGCTTGGCTGCTGGCAAGTCGCATTTGTTCCAGGCGACCAGATACGGAACACCTTGCTGGACAAAGCGTTTTATGAGGTCTTGCTCACAATCGCCAAAGCCCGCCGTGGCATCGACAACCAACACTGCCAAGTCGGCACGGCTGAGAACCTGGCGAGTGCGCCGAACGCGCAATTCGCCAAGTGCGCCCTCGTCGTCATAGCCGGGGGTATCCAAGATGACCACGGGGCCCAATGGCAGTAACTCCATCGACTTGGACACGGGGTCGGTGGTGGTGCCCAGAGTGTCGGAAACCACCGACATCTCCTGCCCGGTCACGGCATTGACCACGCTGGACTTACCGGCATTCCGGCGCCCGAAGAAACCGATGTGGACGCGATTGGCAGAGGGGGTTTCGTTGAGAGACATATTGACAAAACTGGACAATTTTGCTGCTTGATTTGTTCCATTAATATATATTGTATAGGAAAATCTTCCAAAAATCCCCCTTTTCTTTTCTGAATGAATGGCAAAAATGAATCCAGGTATTAAACTTATAGCGTTGCAGTTTTGAATTACTGTGAAATCGTCTTTTTGGCGACATCGTTTTTTGCCGCATTCGCATTATTCACCCTAAACCCAAGGAATCCCCATGGCTCAAAGTAATAACTCTAAACTCATCCTCGCCATCGTCCTGTTGGTCGTTGCCGGTGGCATTTTCGCCTTCCGTTTCAGCACTCGCGAGAAGCTCGAGTCCACCGCTCCCACCTCCGAATTCCAGGTTCAGGCCAACACGGCACTGGAAGAGGCACTCAGCGCTGTCGGCAGCAAGGGTTGGAAAGACGCCAATGCCTGGGTGAATGCCCGCACCGCTCAGATGAACGCCAAGAACGCCGAGGCGATTTTCGGTGCTTCTCCTTCCATGTCGGACATCAAGGTCCTGGACTGTGGCACCGACGATGAAAAC
>JAFXSU010000106.1 GCA_017525435.1 Victivallales bacterium | reverse complement strand
GGCTTCGCCATGCTCTTCGGTTCCTGCGGATATCTCGCCTTCCGTGCCGAACATCCAGATGAGGCGATGTCCTCGTTGCTTACCTGCGCCTTCGTCGCACTATTATGGAGTGTCTGGAACGCATGGGTCCATCAGTACTTCGGAGGTTCCGTCCTCTCGCGCTTCCTAGGACTTCTCACCGGGCTGACCGGCCTCATCCTATACGGCGCATCCTTCTACCTCACCTGCGTCAACCGACCCGCTTTCTGGCTCTTCGCACTGCTCTACATCGGCTTCTTTTGGCGGATTCTGAAAGCCCGGTCAGCCGCCAAGGAAAAACTCCTGGCTGTCACGCCAGCCCCACAGACGCGCAAGAGGAGACGTAGCAGATGAAACTCCGCGCCTGCATCCTCAATCTGATTCTCCTGGGAATCGCCATCGCGCTTTTCTACCCGTGGACTGCCTACATCAGCCTGCAACTCGCACAACGCCTCGCTGCCGGCAAGATGCCGTTTGAATCTGCCAGCAAGTTCTTCCAGCGAATGGCCATCCGGCAAGATGCCGATTTGGTACAGCAAACCATTGAGGAAATTGACCAAGCAATCGCCGACGAGCAGTTTGACATGGCAAAGGAAAAATTGTCTCAAATTGTCAAGCGACATCCTACCTTGCCACAACAGCAAGAACTTCGTCAGCGGATAGACGCGGCGTACAGCGCATACCAGCAGGCTCAAGGCGAGGCCGCCAGGCGTGCCTGGGAAGCTGGCAACTGGCAGGAGGCTAATAAACGGGCAATTCACGCTGATCAGGGAAATCCCTATATCCTTTATATAGAAGGCTGTTGTTCCCTGCGGCAAGGAGATTTCCAGCGCGCCGGGAACTTTCTCCGTCGGTCTGCCAACTTAGACAACCCGGATGCGATTCTGGAGTTGGGCAAGCTTTACGAACAGAAGAAATTCTCCGCCACAGAACAGGAAATGGAACACTGGATGAGACAAGCGCTGAAGGCAGACCATTTGGAGGCGAGCCTCCCGTTGTCAACGGTTCTGCTCCAGTCTAGCCGTGTCTCCGAGGCCTTCGAGTGTCTACGGCAAGCCACCTACCGCGGTTGCACCGCCGCCGCCCACCGCCTGGGGGATCTTTATGCGCAAGGCGTTCCTCCCCTACGCCCTTCGCCGCAAGAGGCGTCACAATGGTATGAAATTGCTGCCAACCAGGGAGATGAAGAGGCGGTGTTTCTTTTGGCCAAGCTTTATGAGTCGCCGCAGACCGGCATCACCAGCCCGCAGACTGCCCTCAAGTGGTATGAGCGTGCAGCCAAAGGTGGCAACCAAGAGGCGCAATGCAGGCTTGGCGCAATATTCGAGCATGGTCTCGGTGTGCCTCGAGACCTCCAGCAGGCACTCACCTGGTACCAGACCGCCGCCGAACTTGGCTCTGAAACAGCCAAGCAATGGCTCGCCGACTTCCAGGCAAAGCGGCTACAGGCCCAAAAAAAGGAGGAGGAAAGACTTGCACAGGTTGCCAAGGAAAAGGCGGAAAAACATTCCTCACAACCATTCGCCAGAATTCGCCTTGCCATCAAGGAAAAAGACTGGCACACCGCTTTCCAGCTGGTTAAGAACGCCGACCAATCGCACCCCTATATCCAGGCATTATTGGCTGAGATGTACCTTAAGGGACAGGGAACCGCCCCCAATGCCAAACTCGCCCTCCAACATGCCCGGAAGTCCGCCCAGCAGGGCAACCTTCGTGGGAAATACATCCTCGCCCAATGTTTCCTGAGTCAATCACAGACCCATCTTAATGCAATGCAACCACTTGAAGATGTCGCAAAAAGCAATCCAAGCAGCGAACTGTCCCTTGAGGAAATCACTGAGGCTCAAACTCGCTTGGCATACATTCACATCTTCGGGGAGTCGTCGCAGTGCAAACCGCTTGTGGCCATCAAATGGGCCACCAAGGCAATGCACAACGGCAGCGCCGAAGGTGCCTATCTGCTCGGATGGGTCTATCTCTACGGCATTGGCGTCGAACGCAACCCAAGTATCGCCAAGTCGATGTTGCTATGGTCCCACCAGCATGGCTATGAGAAGGCAACCATCCTCCTGAAAAAGCTCCCAAAATAATCTTGACCATAATCTTCACACCACGAAATTCATGGTTCGGCATTCTCCCGGCTCTTTGTATCCTAATATGCCATGCCGCCTTTGCCGAGTCCGCCGCCCTCTTCTCGGCACAACGCGTCGCCGAAATCGCGGAGATGCTTCCCGAACAGCCAACAGGTCTTGGCCCGACGGGAGCCGAACGGGAACGCTGGCAGAAACTGGCCAGCACCAAAGCGGCACAAGGCATCGTCCGAAAAGCCGAAGTTGCGCTTTCCCAAGAGCCGATCTTCATGGACGAGGAGGTCTATCTGGAGTTCTCCCGCACGGGCAATCGCTCGAACTACGAGCGGCTCACTTACCGCCGTTCCGAGCGTCTCAGCGACTTCGTCTTTGCAGAACTTGTCGAATGGCAGGGGCGGTTCATCCCTGCCATCGAGGCCGAACTCGTCAGGCTTTTCATGGAAAAGAGCTGGACTCTGCCCGCCCATGATGGCAATCTGACCAGCTTTCACCAGACGCGCTTCCACGGCGATCTGACCGCCACGGAACTGGCCGCCAATCTGGCGCAGATCGACTGGTGGTTCCAGGACAAACTCTCGCCCGAAATCCGCGAACGCCTCCTCACAGAGTGCCTTCGGCGCGTAATTACGCCTTACCAAGAGGACATTCGCTCCGGACACTTCCGCAATGGACATTGGTGGATTCACGGCACCAACAACTGGAACGCCGTCTGTACCTGCAATCTGGTGCGCGCAAGCCTGATTCTGTTGCGGGACAAACAGGAGCGTGCGGAAATTCTCGCCGCCATGGAGCATTCGCTGTCATTCTTTTTCAAAGGTTTTACCAATGACGGCTATTGCTCCGAGGGCATCGGCTACTGGAACTACGGCTTCGGGCATTTTGCAATTCTGGCCGAAACCGTCCTGGCCGCCACCAGTGGAAAGCTCGACCTCTACGAAATTTCGCCGAAAATCGAGGCCATCTGCGCCTTCGCACGCAATATCCAGATCGACGAGGGGGTCTGCCCCGCCTTTGCCGATTGCGACATCAAAGGACGCCCAGGCATCGGCATACAGGCCCTCATCCAGCGGCATTGTCCGCAGGTGCTCCTGAAGCGCATACCACCGGCAACCGCCGTCTTCGACTATGCCATGACGCCACTACGGATGTTCGTTGACGAGACGCCATACGCAGAACAGGCCCCCGCTACTCCCGTTTGGCCCCCACGCCATCTCTTTGAGGACGCGGGCATCTACATCGGGCGCAGCCAGGATGCCGCAAGGGGGAACTTCGGCGTGGCTTTCAAGGCAGGACACAATGCCGAACAACACAACCACAATGATGTCGGCTCGTTTGTGGTGGTGCTCAACAAGGTTCCCTACATCGTGGATCCAGGCATCGAGACTTACACCCGACGAACCTTCTCGAAACAACGCTACGAGAGTCAGATGCTCAACTCATACGGGCACTCCGTGCCAATCGTGGCCGGCAAACTCCAGTCCACCGGCAGAAAGGCCTGCGGAAAATTCATCCACACGGATTTCACTGAGCAGATGGACACGCTGGTCTGCGATATGGCTGACGCCTATCCAGAGGCAACGGAACTCAAGAGCCTCACGCGGACATTCATCTTCGACCGCGCAAATCGGCGCGTCACCGTGCGAGACGAAGTGGAATTCTCCTCCCCGCAACGCTTTGAGGACGCTTTGGTGACCTTCCAGCAGTTCCGACAGCTCGACGACCACGCATTCGCCGTCGAAAACGCCCAGAATGGCCTCAAAATCACAATCGAGGCAGAAGGTGCCGACTGGACGGACGAGGTCGGCGAAGTCGTCAAGGGAAATGCAGACCATCCCAAACGCCTTGCCATCATTCTGGAACAACCCATCCAGAAAGGCACGATTACCATCACCATCGAAGAACTGCCTCCGCTAGCCAATTGATGGCAACGATTCAACCAAAATATTTTTTCCCTTTCTAGAAAATCTAGCCGGACTAGCCGCTCTAGCCGCTCTAGCCGCTCTAGCCGCTCTAGCCGCTCTAGCCACTCTAGCCGCTCTAGCCGCTCTAGCCGGACTAGCCGGACCTAGCTTCTATCAACAAGTTAAATTTCTACCAGTCATGGATTTCAATGACATTCTTCAGCACCGACGGACCATCCGGCGCTTTGCCCAAAAGCCAGTCGCCGACAACGACCTTCGTAGCCTCATCGAGGCCGCGCGACTTGCCTCCAGCGCCGCCAATCGACAGCCATTGCGCTACATCGTCGTCCGCACGCCGGAATTGGTGGCGCAGTTGCTCCCGCTGACCGCCTGGGCAGCGCGCGTGGCCCCACGCCGCACTCCATGTCTTGGCGAGAGTGCGCCGACGGCCTTCCTTGCCGTCACCGCCCCCTCTGACGCCCACCCCGAGTGGACTCAGGCGGACGCCGGGGCCGCCATCCAGTCCATCGAGTTCGCCGCTGTAAACTGCGGTCTGGGCTGCTGCTGGATAGGCGCCCTACAGCGGGACAAGATCGCCGAGGTCCTCCAGCTGCCGCCCGGCCGGAAACTCCTCTACCTGATCGCCGTGGGCTATCCCGCCGAGACACCCTGCCACGAGGACGCCCCCTCGCCAGATCAAATCGGCTACTATCTCGACGACCACGACCGCCTCCACGTTCCCAAGCTCACCGTTGACCAACTCGCCACCTGGAAATAGTTCAGAACGAATTCAATATCAACGCACCAATGGAACACACCTTCCGAATGCTCCTGAACCACGCCGAATTGCAGGCGGTGCGCGACATCGCCGACTCGGTGTGGCCGCCGACCTTCCGCACGATTCTCTCGCCGGAGCAAATCACCTACATGATGAAGATGATGTATGCCCCGGAGGTGATGGAACGCGAACTCGACGAGGGAATCTACTTCGAGGTGCTCTCGCTGGACGGCGAGGACGCGGGGTTCATCTCCTACGGTCGTTATTCCGCACAACCCGACACGGTCAAGCTCCACAAGTGCTACCTCCTGGAGAAGTTCCAGGGGCAGGGACACGGCTCGGCAATGCTGCGTCACGCCGCGCTGGCCGCCCGTCAAATGGGTGCCAAGTATCTGCGCCTCAATGTCAATAAGCATAACGACAAGGCCATCAGGGCCTATCTGCGCAACGGCTTCGTCACCGTGGAGTCGGTCACGAACGACATCGGCAGCGGCTTCGTCATGGACGACTTCGTGATGCAGAAGACGCTGTGAGACCGCACACCGCAATGACAGCCCCTGAAATGTCATTTCGCCGGCATTTGCGATTATTTGGCAGTGTTCCATTTGCAAAACGGATTTTCCGTGATATCTTATGTATTGGATGGTCGCCGTGACCTGGCACTCTGGACAATTCTTGCATTAGGAGCCCCAAGGCTCTATTTTACTTTGCACTCGCAGAGCAGATTCGATCCGGCACCATCCTCTTTTTTTTGCCTTGCTCCGACGCTATTCATCTTGCCCAAATTCACGGATTCAAATTATATTATAGCGTAGTTTCGGATTGAAAATCCATTCGTTTGGACAATTGTTGACATTTCGAGACAATTTTGGTCAAATATTGTCTTTATCCGCTCAATGCGTAAACTCAAATTCAAAGTCACTGGCATGACCTGCGGAGCCTGCCAGTCGCATGTCCAGCGTGCGGTGGAAAACCTCCCCGGCGCACAGCATGTCAATGTCAATTTGCTTCGCAACACCCTGGAGCTGGAATTGCCGGAGGACGCACCGGTCAGTCAGGTCGTATCGGCAGTCGAGGCCGCAGGCTATGGTGCAATTCCAGAAGATTCGTCGTCTGCAATTCCTACGGACACTGCCACTGGACAGGACGAAAGTCTGCATCTTCGTGCACGCATTCTCCGTTCGCTGGTCTTTCTGGTTCCGTTGATGTATCTGGCAATGCACGGGATGCTGCACCTCCCCTGCCCCGCCACCTGGGAGACGCCACCTTGCGCCTTGCCCATGGTTTTCACGCAATTCCTTCTGCTACTACCCATCCTCTATTTCAACCGGGTCTTCTTTGTCAATGGCTTCCGGCGGCTGGCGCTTCGTACCCCGAACATGGATTCGCTCATCGCAATCGGTGCAGGAGCGGGGACAATCCACGGCATATTCCTGCTGTTCAGACTGATGACGGCGACCGCCACCGCCGACTGGGAACTCGTCCAGCATTTGCGGATGGACTTCTATTTCGAGACCGCCGGCATGCTCCTGGTCCTGATCACCTTCGGCAAATGGCTGGAGGCCAAGGCAAAAGGACGCACGGGAGACGCCATCTCGCGCCTGATGAAACTCGCCCCGCAGACCGCCGTCCGCCTTGAAAAGGACGGTCAGGAGACCGAAGTGCCAATCGCAAAGATTGCTCCTGGAGACCTCCTCCTTGTGCGGCCCGGAACACGAATCCCCGTGGACGGCGTGGTCGTCGCCGGAAATTCCGCCGTGGACGAGTCTGCACTGACCGGCGAGAGCATCCCTGTGGAGAAATCGGCAGGTGATGGCGTGACTGGTGCCACCGTCAATGGCACAGGCGCACTTCAAGTGCGTGCTACGCGCGTCGGAGAAGACTCCACGCTCGCTCAAATCATCCGCCTGGTGGAGGAGGCCGCCGCCTCCAAGGCTCCCATCTCCAAATTGGCGGATCGCGTGGCCGGCATCTTCGTGCCAGTCGTCATCGCGGTCGCGCTTCTCTCGGCGTTCTGCTGGCTGCTGACGGGACACCCCTTCGTGCAGGCGCTCTCGGCGGCGATGGCGGTGCTGGTCATCAGTTGTCCGTGTGCCTTGGGACTTGCCACGCCAGTTGCCATCATGGTAGGTACCGGCCGTGCCGCCGAACTCGGCATCCTCTTCAAGAACGCCGAGGCACTGGAGACCTTGCAACAAGTTGATACCGTGGTCTTTGACAAAACCGGAACGCTTACCCAAGGGCACCCAGCCGTGACCGCCGTCATCCCCGCCGACGACCTGGATGATGCGCAGCTGCTTACCCTCGCCGCCACTCTGGAACACGCCTCGGAGCACCCGCTGGCGCACGCAATGGTCGCCGAGGCCGAACGCCGAAACCTGACCTTGCGGTCAGCCGACAACATTCAAGCCCTCCCTGGCGAAGGCATCGCCGCCACTATTGACGGCACAGACTACCATTTCGGCAATCGCCGCCTCGCCGAACGCCTGGGACTGGAATTGGATGGCTGGAGCCAACAGATGACCGAACTTGCCGACAACGGCCAAACGCCGATGTTGCTGATGACCGCTGGTCGCATTCTTGGCGTCATCGCGGCCGCCGACCTCGCCAAGCCATCCGCCGCCCCCGCCATCGCCTCATTGCATGGATTGGGATTGCGGACGATGATGCTCACCGGCGACAACGAACGAACCGCACGGACCATCGCCAAAGAGCTGGGCATTGACGAAATTCGCGCCGAACTGATGCCAGAGCAGAAGGAGGACATTCTACGGGAACTCCAGACCACTGGGCACCAGGTCGCCATGGTTGGTGACGGCATCAACGACGCGCCTGCCCTCACCCGCGCCACCGTCGGAATCGCCATTGGTGCGGGAACCGATGTCGCAATCGAGGCGGCGGATGTCGTCCTATCCAGCAACCACCTGCGAGCGGTATTCGCCGCCATCGAGGTCAGCCGTGCGGTTCTTCGCAACATTCGGATGAATCTCTTCTGGGCGCTTTTCTACAATGCGTTGTGCATTCCGCTTGCGGCGGGCGTGCTCTACCCCGTCTGCGGGCTGACGCTCAAGCCTGTCTTTGGTGCCATCGCGATGAGCCTCAGTTCCTTCTGCGTGGTCAGCAATGCCCTGAGGCTGAGAAAATTCCAGCCAAGTTCCCAGGCGGACAGTGCAACGCCTCTCCAACTCTGGAGTGCCACATTGAAAATCGACGGAATGATGTGCGCACACTGCCAAGCCCACGTCCAGAAGGCTCTCGAAGGCATCGCCGGAATAAAGTCCGTGCAGGTCAGCCTCGAACGAGGCGAGGCAATCCTTCAGGCGTCCGCCCCCATCGAGAAGACACAACTACGCCAGGCAGTATCAGATGCTGGCTACCAAGTCACTTCCATCAAAACCAGTATGTCAGAATAGTTTCCGCAGGATATTCGCAACTGCGGGAATGACCGCCAGCAGGATGCATTTCACCCAGACGGCAGGCGATAGCGGCGTAACGGAAAGCGCCTCTCCGCCAAAGGTGACAAAGATGAACTGCAAGGCGAGAATCGATGCCATCACCGCCACGAAGGTCCAATTTCGCATTATTCCCGTCAGAGGATTGAGATGCGTGCTCCGAATCGTGAAGCCATTGAAAGTGATGGCCATCATGAATGTCGCAAACAGCGCCGAATGGATTTCCGCACTCCCGTGGACACCAATAAGATTTTGTATTCCAACCACAAATAGAATTCCCAGACAGATTGCGGCAACCACGGTAGCACCCAGAAACACCTGCATCCGCATCGTAGCGGTGACAATGTGTTCCGAACGCGGAACCGGCGGCTCCCGAAGATATTCCATCGATGGCGGTTCACTGCCGTAGGCAATGGCGGCCAGAGTGTCCATCGCCAAATTCACCAGAAGCAGCTGAATCACTGTCATCACGACATTTTCGCCACAAACCGGTCCAATGGCACAGATAAAAACTGCCGCGACATTCACGGTGAGCTGGAAAACAAGAAACTTCCGGATGCTCTTGAACATCGTGCGGCCGTAGAGGATGGCTTTCTCAATGGAAGCCAGATTGTCGTCCAGGATGGTGATTTCCCCGGCGGCCTTGGCGACCTCGGTTCCACTGCCCATCGCGAACCCGACGTCCGCCCGCCGCAATGCAGGTGCGTCATTCACGCCGTCGCCCGTCATTCCGACCACCAAGTCCAATTCCTGGGCAAGTCGCACGAGACGACTTTTGTCCAGCGGCAATGCTCGTGCGACCACCCTCAGCCGTGGCAACAACGCTTTAACTTCGTCGTCGCTCTTCTGGGCAAGTTCCCTTGAGGTAAACACAACTGCGTCCGGCGACGCAAGCATTCCTGCCTCTCGTGCGATGGCGACGGCGGTTTCCAGCCGGTCGCCCGTCACCATAACCACTTGGACTCCAGCCTGCTGAATTTCGGCAATTGCATTTTTCGCCGCCGTGCGCACCTGGTCACGGATGCTCACCACGCCTAACAGAGTCAACGGAGCATCTTCATGTTCTCCCAATGCTTTGGCGACTGCGAGAAGCCGCATCGAACGACTTGCCTGGCCAGCCAGATACTCCTCCAGGCGCTGTCGCGTGGAGTCGTTCCACGGTTGTGTGACACCCTGGTCATCGACATACCCGTCGCAATACGCCAGGAGATTCTCAGGTGCGCCCTTCACATACACTTGAGTGACATCGCCCTGACGCACCACCGCACTGGAGGATTTGCGCACAGAATCGAACTCTCTGAAGGAAACGACCTGGTCGCGAGACAACTTTTCCGCCTGACCAGACTCCACTAGAAATTGCATCAGTGCACGATCCGTGGCATTTCCGCCAATCACCTTCCCCTGGCTAGGCACAGCATGATTGTTCAGACCGAGACCCGCCAGCAGGTCGTCACGCAAAAAAGTCGGCAATGCGGAAAGTTCTGCTTGACATCGCCCATCTCCCGTCGCCACTTCAGCTACCGAGAGGCGTCCTTCAGTGATCGTTCCTGTCTTGTCGCAAAAAAGGATATTGAGGCTGCCGGCTGTCTCCAAACCATGGATTTTTCGCACTAGCACCTGGTCCTTGACCATTTTCAGGCTCTGAAGTGCCTGAAGCAACGAACTGAGCATCGGCAACCCCTCAGGCACGGCGCAGACGATGATGGTCACTGCCACAGTCACCGCATCGACGGTTAGCCGCAACCATCCTGCAATCTCATTCGGTGCCTGCCCGCGCAGGAAAGTCGCCAATAAGATGGCAACCACGATGGCAATGGCACCGCAGTAGCCGAAGCGCGTGATTTGCCGTGCCAGGACGCCCAGCTTCACCTGGAGCGGGGTTTCGCGCGTAGTCGTCTGGGCAGCCAGCGACGCCTTGCCAAATTCGGTGCGGTCGCCGACCATCTGCACCTTTAAGCAGCCTTCGCCTCCGCAGATGACCGTCCCGCGATACAATGAACATGGATCAAGCAAATCCCGATTGGAAGTTTCCTCGCAAGGATTCAACGGGCGTTTGGGGACAGGCTCGGACTCGCCGTTCAGTGCCGCCTGGTCCACCATCAGTTCCCCTTCCAGCAAAGTGCCATCCGCAGGAATCTTGTCCCCGGACTGGAGGAACACCTCGTCATCAACCACCAGTTCCTCTACCGGCACCTCAATCAATACTCCATTCCGGAAAACCTTGGTGCTTTCCTGTGACTGAGCCATGCGCCGCAGTGCAACCGCCTTGCCCTCCTGCCGCCACTCGAATACCGCCGCCACGCCATTGGCCAGCAGAATCGCCACCAGCACCCCAAATGGCTCGTACCACTGGGCGCGTCCCCAGAAGAACAGCCCCAGCTGAAGAAGCAGCGCGACGAGAAGAATTTCAATCAGCGGATTCCGAAAACCGTGCAAGAGCTTCCGCCACAATGACTCCGGTGGCAGTTCCGTCAGGATATTCGCCCCGTGAAGGCGACGGTTCTCCTCGACTTGTCGATTGGTCAATCCCTGGTAATGCATCGTATTGTACTATAAGGCATCTTACAATAACTGTGGGATGGGACGAGTGGGAAGAGTGGGACAAGTGGGACCTTTGGGACCTTTAGGACGAGTGGGACGAGTGGGAAGAGTGGGAAGAGGACTGATATCCGCCAGCCCCGCCAGCCCCGAGAGTTTTTTGGAATTATCTGACATGGGCGCAAAAGTTCTTGGACAAATGCACTATATTAAGTCGAAATCCGATTTCATTCTACATCATCACTATCAACCGAAGGAAATACCGCAATGAAGCATTTCGCAGTTCTCACTCTCCTTGCCTCCCTGCTTATCACGACTGGATGCATTACCCAAGTCGTCGCCCCGCAAAATTCCTCGCTTGCTGTCACCAATCAGCATTATAGCCTCATGGGCACGATGACCGCTGACCTGAATTGCAATTCATTTGAGGCGGACAAGGCGGTACGCGCCGCCGCAGTTGCAATGAAACTCCTGCAACTGGAGCGTTACAACGTTCAGGTCGGCGTGGTCTATGAATACAAGGACCTCTACGAGAACCGCGTGACCGTCAAGGTGAAGGATGATCCCACCGTGGGTTCCAAGATCGCCATCAAGCTCGGCAAGACCGGCGACAAGAAATTCTCCGAGAATTTCCTCTCCGCGCTGGATCAGGCTCTGCGTGGTGTTCCCGCTGAACCCGCCGAATAACCTTCCACTGCAACATATATAACCCGTTGTTTGCGCCTCGCCCCCCAAACCGAGGCGCTTTTTTATTCTGTGCTTTGTTACACAAGAAGGCACCTGATTGCACTTTTACAAATTCTACGGGAGCTGCCGCCCCCGTCCCCCTGCAGCTTGAAGAACCAGCTTAGTTAAGCGCCATCATAGGGAATATAGCATTAGTCTTTAAGCCTTAAGAAAAAAGTTCAACTAGGTACCCTTTTGGGGAACACAGCGTTATTCTGAAAACATTAGCAATTAGTCAAGTCCCAAGTCCCAAGTTCCAAGTCCCACCCGACCGAAACAAAAAAACGGCTGCGCAACCTTTTGGTCTGCGCAGCCGAAATTTCAGGCAAAAATGCGAAGGAGCAATTAGAAGAGTTCGCTACGTCTCTTCAGATTGCTGTATAGCACCGTGATTCCTCCTTTGGCGGGTTCCAGGACATACGCATAGTTCGTGCCGGACGAATAGGCGCCAATCTGTGCCAACTGGGTAGGCGCCAGTACATCCACGTGGCCATCCCAGAAGCCGACATTGCCCTTGCCGGAGTGCGCGGCCTCAATGAAACCATTGCCTTGGTTGTTCGTGGTAAAGTCCACATTGTATGCACCGGCATTCTTCTTGTTATTACGAGTGGCATCCCAGGCGGAGTCACAGACGGTGAAGACATGCGAAGGCGGCACCGGAGCGGCCTCGAGACGCAGGAACTCAAAGCCGAAGGACTTCACCGAGCGTTCCGGCCAGTGGTATGCCACCAGTCCGGCCTTATTCCCATCCCAGTTGCCCATGTTGGCCCAGCGGGACGGAATCGCATAGCAGCCATTGTCGTTGTAGAAGTTGGTCATGGCAGCACCGCCATTGTTCCAGTTCTTGTGGCTTGGACAGTCCATCATGTGGTTCGGGATATACTTCATGCAGATCGCACCCGGATACAAGGTGCGGTTGTTTTCGTTGAACCAGCCCCTGTTGCCAGTGTAGATGTTTCCCTCGCCGTAGATGGGCTTCCAGAACCAGCAGCCATCGCCATCCGGAGCCTTATAGCCGTGGGTGGTCTGGATGTATCCGCCAAATTCATCGGCATACAGCAACAGTCCCAGCACGCATTGCTTCAGATTGGACACACACTTCACGCCCTTGGCCTTCTCACGAGCCTTCGAGAGAGCCGGCAGAAGCATGGACGCCAGAATTGCGATAATCGCAATCACAACCAACAGTTCAATCAGGGTAAAATGCTTTTTCATGTTTTTTGTTAGAACGAAGAAATGAAAACAAAACCAAAGACAAAAACATTATATATTATAGGAAAAAGTACACCGAAAAACAATCACTGCCGTGCATAAATGTCTTTCTTTTTGGGGAAAACATACGGCGGCGCACCATGAAGGTCGCCGCCGCCTTTAACAGCATATTGTTTGGTTTATCACCTACAGTGCGTTGTATTTCTTCAGACCGGTATATTGGACGGACATGCTCTTGGCAGTCTCCCAAATGTATGCGTAGGTCATTTCACCCGGCAACGCCATCAACTGCGCCATGGCGCGCGGTTCCAGTGTTTCCACGTGACCATCCCAGAAGCCAAGATTGCCTTTGCCACTGTGGGGAGCCTCAGCGAACCCCTCGGTAGTCTGGGTGGTCTGGGCGGCAATGTTCGCATAGTAGGAGGCGGCGCCCTTCTTGCCGGAACCGGCGGCGGAGGTGTCCTGCGGGTGCTTGGTGGAGTCGGAGATCACCCACTGCTTGCCGGGCGTCAGCGGCGAGAGTTCGAGGCGCTGGTATTCGCCTGCGTAGGTGCCGCTGAAGCCACCCGCACGGCTGTCCGGATAGGAGAAGGCAATGCCGAATGCTTGTTTGTCGTTGGCGACATTTCCAGCCCAGGAACCATAGTTCCTCCAACGGAACGGGATAGCATAGCAGGCGGCCTCGTTGTAGAAGTTCGCACCAGCACCACCGCCGTTGTTCCAGTTCTTGTGGCTGGGGCAGTCCATCGTGCGGTTCGGAACATAGCTCAAACAGACGCCGCCCGGCTCAGTGGTGCGGTTGTTCTCGTTGAACCAGCCATTGCAACTGCCATAGACATTTCCTTCGCCATAGATGGCCTTCCAGCCCCAGTAGGCACTGCCGTCACCTTTGGTAGAATGGAGCGTCTTGAACATTCCGCCATACTCGTCGGCATACAGCAGGAACCCCAGTACGCACTGCTTCTGGTTGGAAACACACTTGATGCCCTTCGCCTTTTCGCGCGCCTTGGAGAGCGCGGGCAGGAGCATTGACGCCAGAATCGCGATGATTGCAATCACGACCAGGAGTTCAATCAGAGTAAAAGTCTTCTTCATTGGTCTTCAGTTTGGATTCGTTTGGTGAAACAAAAATCGTAATAATTATAGGAAAAAAACAGGGGAAAATCAACTCAAAATCACATTAATGCGTTATTTGCCTGTTGTTTTCGCTTGCATCGAATTCGGGTATCACACCTGTTTGCCCCGCTGACTGTCCATCAGTTGCGCCTGACGGGTGGTCAGGAGCACGGATTGCCAAAGCTGGCCGTGCGGGTCGATGGCGCGACGAGCGGAGGTCGCCATCGGGATGGGGACATAGGTGTAGTAGCCGTTCCAGTTGCCCACCACCAGGTCCGTCATACCCGCCATTGCGGCATGTACCGCATGCTGTGCCAGAAGCAGGCAAAAGATGGAGTCTGTGGAATTAGCGGGGAGGCTTCGGATTTCATAGCTGGGGTCGAAATACTTGATGGTCAAATCCAGCCCCTTGGAGTCGAAATGCTGCTTGAGGCGCGCCTTCAGGAAGACACCGATGTCGTTGTGCAGGATGTTTCCCGACTTGTCCCGCTGCTTTTCACCGTTCATCAGATGCTGCCCGGCACCCTCGGCAACCACGATGACAGCGTGGTGCTTCTTCTCCATGCGTTTCTCCATCGCCTCCAGCAGTCCGCCAGGTCCCTCAAGTTCGAAGGGCACTTCCGGAATCAAGCAGAAGTTCACCAGCGAGTTCGCCAGCGCAGAATACGCCGCAATGAAGCCGGAGTCGCGGCCCATCACCCGCACCAGCCCGATGCCGTTGTAGGCGCCTTTTGCCTCGTTGTGGGCGCAGGAAAGGATATTCGAGGCGGCCTGGACCGCCGTTTCAAAGCCAAAAGTGCGGTCCATGAAATTCAGGTCGTTGTCGATGGTCTTGGGGATGCCGACCACAT
>JAFXSU010000105.1 GCA_017525435.1 Victivallales bacterium | reverse complement strand
GTTCACACCGAATCCACTCTCGTTACCCAGACTCCAGAAAAGGATACAAGGGAAATTCTTGTCGCGCTCTGCCATACGGATACAACGGTCCATGAAAGCATCGTTCCAGTCGGGCGTGGAAGGTGACATAGACCTCCAGCAGGACGCTTTCGTAGTTGTTCAGGTTTTTGCTGAAGGTCCAGTCGGGGTGGTCGCCAGTGGAGTTCCCGAATCCGAAGTCGGCGATGGTTCCGGCGGTGAAGTTGTTGAAGGCGAAGAGCGTCAACTTGTCGGTGAAGGCGTGGACCTGCATGGAGCCATAGCCGTCGATGGGCGAGCCGGGGGAGTCGTCGAAGTCGTATTTTCCATCGTTGTTGCCTGGGAGGTTGAGTTTGGCATTTCCAGCGTAGTTGTTGGGGAAGAACTCGATGTTTCCCTCGGAGTAGGTCTTGGAAGCGATGCCTGGAGCATTGGTGACGACGGTCAGATTCTGGACTTTCTGCTGGAAGGATGCGCCCGAAACGGCGGTCGGGATGCCGATTTTTGTGGCGTCCTGGGTAAAGGCGTCCATGCCCACGAGCATCCACTGGGTGTCGCCTTGCTTGTCCGTCGCGCGCAGGAAATAGGTCACGCGCTTGACTTTGCCCTGGATACTCGCAGAGTTGTCCACTTGGTAGTTGGCGGGCTTTCCTCGCTGGATGTCGGCCTTGCAGAGGTCGATTTGATAGACCAGGGTCTGGTTACCGAGGGCATCTTGGAGGTCTTTTTCGGTGACTGGTTGGGAGAATCGGAAGGCACCCATGGGCAGGCCGTTTTCATTGAAGAGCGTGGAGGTGACCATCTGGAACCAGAGATATCTCACCTGGAAGGCCTTCCCACCACCGGGGAGGGTGACTTTGAGAGTGGTGCCATCCATCTCGACAGTGTTGGGGTGGACGAAGATGCCGTCCATTCCGGCCACCTCGAAGTCGTTTGCGGATGGTGTGCCGTCGGGTGTTGTGGATTTCCATTCGGTCACATTGTCGAAAGTAAGGATGCAGGATGGTCCGTCAAAGGTGCAGGAGGATGGTCGCGGGAAGTCCGGCTTGAGGTCATCTCGTCCGTAGGTGCGGTTCAGGGCGAGATTGGCGAGGCGTTCGCCAACGGGCTTTTTGTTGTGCGGATGGATGTCTCCGTAGTCGCCGATGTCGTTGATGACTGCCATGCCGACTTGGGGTTCGTTGTCCTTGCAGAATTGCTCCTGTGCCTCCCAGATGATAGGGAGTGCCAGGCCATTTCCGCCGTAATTGAATGGCGCCAGCTGCACAAAGTAGAATTTCAGTTCCGGATTCTCGAAGACCTGCTTCCAGCCATTGAAGAGCGCATGCATCTTGTGGCGGTAGATTTCGCCGTCGCCAAGATTGCTGCAGCCCTGATACCAGATGGCACCGCGCATGGCGAAAGGCACGAAGGGGTAGATCATGCTGTTGTAGAGGGCGGTGGCCTGCTGATGGCTGTTCATGGGGGCGAGTTCTTCGGGGAAGGCGGGGGAGGGAGGAAGCGGCTGGTTGGCAACGGCGGCCTGGTTGAAGGCGGTCTGCCACTCCGTCAAGATGGCGCGGGTCTTGTCGATGAGAGCAAAGTACTCCGGGTGGCCGGGAATACGCGCGTTCACCCAATGGGCGATGTCGGCCACTTCGGGCACGCTGTCGAATCCGCAGGGCGGAGTCCAAGGCTCGATGCGAGTTCCGCCCCAGTGGGAAGTGATCAGGCCGACGGGCACATTAAGCTCCTGCTGAAGTCGATGCCCGAAGAAGAACGCCACGGCGGAGAATGACGGCGCGTTCTCCGGAGTCAGAGCATTCCACGCCATGGGGAAGTCTGCGCTGGGTAGCGGCAGCCACTTGTAGGGGACCATCCGCACCACACGAATCAGCGGTTTTCCGCCTACGGCCGCAAATTTGTCGCCATCGTTGTTTCGCCAGCGCGGATTGTCTGTCCAGAGCGGCATTTCCATGTTGGACTGTCCGGAGCAGAGCCATACTTCGCCGACCAGCACGTCTGTGAAGGCAAACGACTCGCCGCCGTTGCTGGAGATTTCCAGAGTCTGCGGGTTGGCGTTGGCCTCCATGGGGGCAAGATGCAGCTTCCAATGGCCGTCTGCGTCCACCGTGGCGTCCACGGTCTGTTTGTCGAAGGAGACCGTCACCTTCTCGCCGGGCGTTCCCGTGCCCCATACTGGCACCTGCATTTGACGCTGAAGAACCATGTGGTCACAGAAAACGGTCGCTGGCCTGATCCGCGCCGAGGCAATACAGGTCAGCAGGCAGCAGAGTGCGAACAAGAGGGATTTCTTCATGGCTGGCTCCTTGTTTTGGATTCTTCCACCGTTTTATTGATAAAAACTAATCTCTCAGACAAGCAACTGGTACAACAAGAATGCCATCTTTACGACGATAGGCATATTCACCTGTCGCAGTAAGCACCATTTTGAAGGAGGGATTTTTCATGTGCGTGGTGTCAATTCTGTCAGCGAGTTTGCTTAGGGACGAAACGCCCTCTTCAATGAGGCGTTCACCGCCGAGTTTGATTTCAACGAGGCCATAAGAGCCATTTCGCAGATGGACAACGGCATCGCACTCTAGGCCGGAGGCATCCCGATAGTGATAGACTTGCCCGTTACAGGCATCTGCATAGACTCTGAGATCACGGATGCAGAGGGTCTCGAAAAGCAATCCAAAAGTATTGAGATCAGCCATCAGGTCGTTGGGACCAAGACCTAACGAAGCAGTTGCGATGGACGGGTCGGAATAGTAGCGCGTGTCAGAGGTGCGAATGGCGGTCTTGGAACGTAGGTTGGGATTCCAGGCAGGCATGTCCTCGATGACGAAAATCTGCTTCAGGGCCCCGATATACGCTTGGACAGTGTCCTCGTCCAAGGAGGAATTGTCATTGGCAAGCATGTCTGTCCTGATGACAGTGGTTGCGGCTTGGGTACCTTGAAGTCTGGCGTAACTTTGCATCAGTCTCTTAACCCGTTCTGGATTTCTGGCAACATGGTCCACACGCGAAATGTCTGAATGCACCACAGCATCGCAGTAGTCGAAAGCCTGTTCCAAGGCGACGCTCGGGCGCATTTCCGTTGTCACCGGCCATCCTCCACGGCAGACTAAATATGCCAGTTCCTCTAGGGAAAGATGGCTGTCACCCACAATAGAAACTCCTTCCATGAAAAGGGAATGCAGCGAAACGCTGCCATTCGATTCACCAGATTCAAATAGACTCATGGGGCGCATCTTCAGACGCGCAATCCGTCCTGTTCCAGTATGATGAATCGCATTGGTAACGGATGGTACAGCCGAGCCCGTCAATATAAATTGTCCCCATTCCTCACGATGGTCAACTTCAAAGCGGATGGCATCCCATAATTGCGGGGCCAATTGCCACTCATCTAGGAGACGCGGAGTATTTCCTGCCAGCAAGTGGCTTGGATGAATTGCGGCCATGTCCAGATATTGGCGACTGAATTCCGGATCAGCTAGATAAAGAACACTTTTTGCAAGTTGCTCAGCCGTGGTTGTCTTGCCGCACCATTTGGCACCCTCGACCAATACCGCGCCTTTCCCTTCAAGTTTGCTTTGCAGGAGACGGTCGGCAATTCTTGCTCTATACTTTTTCATTAGAATGGTGATTGTAAACTCTTTGGATGGGTTGTTTCATGCCTGAATTCGTGAAATTACCCTTTGAATTGGCGGACGGAAGCACAACGCAATTTCGATGCCGAGACACCATCGCCACTTTTCAAACTCAAACTCATGGACTCAGGCTATATTTTAATGCCGTTTCTCTGTTTTTCAAGCGTAATTCGGTGAATTGTAGGAAATCCGTTCGGTGAATTGTAGGAAATCCGTTCGGTGAATTGTAGGAAATCCGTTCG
>JAFXSU010000104.1 GCA_017525435.1 Victivallales bacterium | reverse complement strand
GTCGTATACCTCCACCTCTCGCCCCTTTCCTACTTCAGTGTACTCACCCATACTACACGTGTGAGCGATTTGCTCGTCGGACTCTTCACCTGCGCGGTTCTCGGCATCCTGGATGGCATTTGTGGATGTTACCAGGGACTGAACTGCGGGCGTGATGCAGAGTCTGTCGGCCGAGCCACCACTTCCGCAGTAATCAGCTGCATCGTCTGCATCGTCATCGCAGTTTCTTTGATTACGGTTCTTACCGTTGTGCTGAAGATTTAAGCCACCAGCCTCAAAACGCTGGCTGGACTTGCCCGGCGGAACGGGCGAATGCCAAACCAGCCTCATTCCTCATTCCTCATTATTCATGCCTTCCCCTGCTCCCATTGTTGCTTCTAATCTCACCCTCGCATACGACGACAGGGTGATTATGCGCGACCTGTCCTTCCAGGTCGAACCTGGATCGGTGTTCATCATAATGGGACCTTCCGGTTGCAGAAAATCCACTTTGCTACGGCACCTGATTGGCTTGCAGGCTCCTGCCAGCGGAACCTATCAGTTGTTCGGCAAGGATTTCTGGAAACAGACACCAGACGAACAGGCGCAGTTGATGAAGCGAGTCGGCATTCTGTACCAGCGTTGCGGCCTTTGGAGTTCCATGACCATCGCCCAGAACATCGCCCTGCCCCTTCAGCAATACACCACACTATCACAGCGTGAGATTCAAGCCCTTTGCGAATATAAGCTCTCGCTCGTCGGACTAGGCGGCTACGGGAACTTCTATCCCTCCGAACTTTCGGGAGGAATGCAAAAACGTGCTGGACTGGCACGGGCCATGGCATTGGATCCTGAAATCCTCTTCTTCGACGAGCCGTCATCTGGACTCGATCCGGTCTCAGCCAATCGCCTGGACGAGCTGATGCTCCAGCTTCAGAAGAGTCTCAATTCCACTCTAGTCGTGGTCACGCATGACCTAGACAGCATCTTCACCATCGGAACAACCGCCATTTTTCTGGATCCGGCCACCAAATCCATGACCGCCCAGGGGAACCCGCGCGAATTGCTCCGTACAACCGAGGACCCGTCACTCCGAGAGTTTCTCTCCCGTGGCGGAATCAGAAAATAACACGTTTCACTCTTTGACCTATGTCTAAAACTTCATCCCGAGTAACCGCCATCGGCTTCTTTGTCGTAACTGGCACTGCGCTGCTAGTAGCAATGCTCATCGCTTTCGGCGGCAATTCTTGGTTCCGTAGCAGTGCCACCTACACCATGTCCTTCAACTGCTCCGTCAAGGGGCTCTCAAACGGCTCGCCCGTAATGTTTCGTGGCGTGAGCATCGGGCAAGTCACGAACATCCGCCTTCAATCCCCTGAGGGAGAGACGGAAGTTTTTTCCGCTGAAACCGATAATTCCTCCACCATCCACTTCCCTGTGCTGGTCACCGTGGAACTCAACCCCGAAAAGCTTGGCTTCCCTGCCTACTCTTGGTGGGCAATCCTCAGCGGGAAAGCCCTCACGCACAGCCGCCGAGAGGAACTTGAGGCATATCTGGCGGACATGGTGCTTGACCAAGGTCTCCGAGCCAAGCTGCAGACGCTTTCGCTTTTAACCGGACAGCTCTCCATCGAGCTGATCTTCGACCCGCTCGCCGATGAACTCGACAACATGAACAATATACGCGCCCAATTGCGTGATGGCTTCTTTCCCACCCGGCTTAACTTCCTGGACGCGGTCTCCAACCGCATTGGCGAGAAACACTTCCGCAATCAAATGGAGAGCATCCAAAAAATCATCGCACAGATTACGGACTTCATCGACAGCGGAAAGAGCAAACAGCTTCTGGACGACATTTCGATCATTGCCGGCAACCTCCGCACCACCACCGACACTCTGAATCAGAAATTTCCGCCACTGCTTGATGATGCGCAAAGCACAGTCGCCGACGCCAAGTCGCTGGTCGGGCACGCCAACGAGCAGCTCGCGCCACTGGTCAGCAACACCAATCAGTTGATGAAGCGCATTGGCCTGGTCAGCGAAGCCGCACGGCTTTTGCTGAATAATTTGAACGAAATCACCACCAATTCGCAACCGCAAGTGGAAAGCATTCTTGCCAAAGTCAACACATCGCTAGACGAGGCACAGCTTACGCTGGAAGACACGCGCAGCTCCCTCAAGGACGCGCGTTCCGTCATCGCTCCGAACTCCCCTACGCGCCTTCAATTGGAGAAGACGCTTGACAACTGTCAAGACACCCTTGACTCCCTCCGGACACTCATTGAGAACCTCAACCGAAACCCGCAGATCTTGCTGATGGGAGAATAAGCCATGACAACGAAACATCTTCAATTCCTGCTCGCCCTCGTCCTTCTGTTCACCTTCACCTCATGCTTCTCCGTCCGTCAGAATCAGCACTACTATATGCTGGTAGCCAACCCCAGACTCGCACATAGCAGAATCAACCTGGAGGACGTAAAGCTGGCCAGCTACCTGGACCGCCATGAACTCTGTTATCTCGCCAAAACCGGCGAGCTGGTTCGCCTCCCCAAGGCAAAGTGGGTGCAACCGCTCGGCGCAATCCTCAAGAATTACTTCACTACCGCCCTGCGCCCACCTATCGGCATTTTGACGGATGACACCCCGAAAGTCACGGTTATCCTGGATCAGTTTCTGATGACTGCGGACGGTGCTTTCCATGTCACTGGTGCAGTGGAGGTTCGCTGCCCGTCCCAACCAACCCAACGCAATGCATTTACCTTCGTGCTTCCTTCACGAGGCACCCCCAGCGTTGATTCCCTGGTCATTCAGTCTCGCACGGCATTGGATAAAATTTTGGACGAACAACTTGGTCTCGCACGAGACAAATAGCATTCGCTGTATTCTCCGAGCGGGCACCGAACAGGCTAGCTGAAATCGGATAAGGCTTTAAGCCCAATTAGGTGCCTTCATGGGAAACCAGCCATAACATTGAAATCTTAGGTCATAAAACACGTCATGTTCCAACCAAGAGCGGCCATCCCAATTCTGATATTGCTGGTTGTGCTTAACCTGCAACTAGTTGCGCAGGATGATTCGCGGCCGACCTTTCTCTTTCCGACTGCGCCTCAGTCGTCCGCCAACTCCGGCAACGCACGCGGGGCAGCGGCACGGCAGGAAGGGGAAACCGCCTTGGCAATGCATGCACCAGAATTGGCAGAGGAAAAATTCACAGAGTATTGTGCCCTGACACCAGCCAACCTGCCGGAAGGCGGCACCGCCCGCCGACTCCTTGCGGAAGCCCAACTCGCATACGCCGAGGCACTGTTTGCCCAAAACCATCCCGAAGCCGCAGCAAAAAAAGTCCACGATGCACTTCAGACTGCCGAATATTATCTGGTTCTGCCTGAAATCCATCCAACCGACGATGACCGCGACCGCCTCGACCTTCTCCGCGCGCATGCCCTTCTCCGCCTGGATCGCGCCAGTGATGCCTTGCAACTTCTAATGAATCCAGACCGCGCACTCACCGCCAATGCGCACGACAACCCAATCCACTGGGAAGCACTTCGACTGGCGGCAAGACTCCAACTCGCCTCGCGCGAATGGACGTCTGTCGTGAATCTCCTGGCCCCATATTTTGAGCAAGCCGCTCCGCAGCGGCAGGACGCAGAACTGCTTATGCTACTGGCAGACGCAGAACTGGGACGCGGAGACTTCACCGCAGCCGTCAACCATTACTCTGAACTCCAGACATTGCTCCCCTTGGGAAATGCCGTCCCGGGAGAAGCGAAAGACCTGGCATATTGGGCGCCCCTGCATCGCATCCGCGCAATGGCTGGTGTCGCTGGAAGCCTTGCCGGGGAAGAGCGCACCCGTCAGCTTGACGAAACTTTCGCCCTTTATCGCGAACTCGCCCCACTGCATCCAGTCAGCCGGGATACCGAATGGGGCACCATGGCCTGGTGCCTTGCCAATGAGTTTTCCCGCAGTGGAGCCGACGACACCACCATAAAGATGCTACAAGACGCCTGGGGTACCCTCCCCTATTCCGACCCGCATTGGGTGGAGGCTGGCATGCTTCTGGCTCAGCTCCTGCATCAGCAGAATGATCCGCAGGCAAAAGACATCCTGGAGGAACTGCGTGTCAAAAGCGCGGACTCCGCAAAATACGGCGAGTTCTCACTTCAGTTGGCAGAATACCGCAAAGAGGACAACGACCGCATCCGAGCCGCCGAGATCTTCGATGAACTGGCAAAACGCACTTCCCTCGATGCCGCCCAGCGTGCCCGCGCCGCCTTTGGTGCCGCAGAATGCCTCGCCTTGGAAGGCAAGCTGGATCAGGCGCTCGCCTTTTACCGGCAGGCGGCAGAACAAGCCGAACCACGCCAGGCAGTGACCGCCTTGCTTCATGCCGCCCAGGCCGCCAAAGACGCAGGTGATCTGGAGACCGCCATTGCACTTCAAGTCGAGACCGCAGATCGCTATGGCAAACCTGCCGCCGCTGCCGAGGAAAATGACGATGCGCGAAAACTTCGAATCCGCGCTGCCGAGGCACGCCTTGAGGCCGCCCTCCTTCGACGCCAAAGCAACCAGCCCGATGCCCTCGCAAACGCCATCGCAATGTTGGATGTCTTCCAGCAGGACGCACCTGACTCCCCGCGCCACGCAGAAGCACGGCTGGAACGCATATTGATGCAGGCAACTCTGGCGGCCAATGACTCTGAGCGCATGACTGCCGTCCAGAATGACTTCCTGCAATTTGCCAGAGATGCCTCGTTGGAAGAGCGATTGCGTACCATCGCATTCTTCGAATGCACACGCATTGCTTTGCGACGCAATGACATCGTTGCAGCAAGTCAGGTCTTGGCGGAACTGCTCGCCACTTTCCCGCAGTCACCCTACGCATTGCGCGCCGCCCATCGACGTGCGCTCCTGGCAATGCAGATGGACAATTCCTCTGAAGCACAGGCCATAATCACTCAGGTAGTGGAAAAGTGGCCGGGTTCCGTTGAAGCCGCACAACTGACACTACTTTTGGCAGACTCCGCACTAAGTTCTGGCACGCCAACTGGTTTTCAAGAGGCTCTTCGGTTCTATCGTCAGGTTCGACCGCCGCTATATACCGATGAGGCCTCCCTCGCGCAGGCACATTTCGAGACCGCCAATTGCCTCTATCTCATGGCCCAAGACGCCAATCCTGAACAATTCCTTGCGGCAGCCCAAACGGACACGGCGCCAGCAGATTCTTCCGCGCCAGCACAGTTGCAACTTGTTGAACAGGCTATCGCGGAACTCGCGCAAGTGCCAGCCACTGCAACGCAAAACCTCTTCCTCAATGTCGTCATGCTCCGAGGCGAACTTCTTGCCTTGGCTGGGCGGCCATCCGATGCCCGCGAACAATTCCAAATCGTCCGCGAACAAGCGGGAGACAGCAATCTCGGGCTTGCGGCATTGGGCAGAATGGCTGAAATGAAAATCGCCGAAGCGGGCAATGCCGACATCTCCAAGACCACCGAAAGGCTCCAGGAGGCGATTGACGCTTTCGCCTATATCCTTACCCACACCACCAATGATGAACTGTTGGCGATGGCTCATTTCCGCACCGCACAATGCCAACGGGAACTGAAGCAATCCCATGATGCCGGCAAAAATTACGAAGACGCCATCCGCCACTACAAGGAAATTTGTGTAACATACGAAGGCGCAACAACTTCAGAACATTCTCCGCGCTATTATACGCTGGCGGTTTTCGAGCTGGCGGAATTGGCCGAAGAGATGGCAGATCCTATCTTCATCGAGCAGGCCGCGCAATTCCTCATGACCTACGCTCAGCACTCTGAACTGCCTTTCGCTGAAAACGCCAGCGAACGCGCAAACGAACTCTTGCAAAAAACTCACCATTAGGAATTCTTCAAGCATTAAGGCGCCCTGCAAAAATGTTGCCGTTATTGCTTGACGACTCCGAATCTCGTTGCCCAAAATGAAACGCTTTGTCCTGTCTCTGCTATTGCTTGCCGCATTGTCCCTTTTTGCCCAGGAATATATCGACACGGTGCGTGCAATGATTGGCGATACGGTCATCACCGATTTTGACCTTCGCCAGTCCACTGCGGCGGCCATTGCCGCACTGCCCAATACCCTCACCCCAGAACAACGGCAAGCTGAAATTCAGAAACTAGAGGATCATGCATTGGACAATGCAATCGACCAGGAACTCATCTATCTGGATTTCCAGGACCTCAAAGGAAAAGTTCCAATGGACCAAATCCAGGAGCAGCTCAATCGCATCGTCACCGAACGAGCCGGTGGCAGCGAAACGCGCTTTCGCGAGATGCTTCATCGCGAGAATGTCACCTTCCAGGAGTTCCAGGAGCGAATCCGCAAACGGCTGGCAGTGGACTGGCTACGTTCCGATCGTGCCCGCCGTGGCATCAACATCACCAGCACGGCAATCCAGCAGTATTTCGCGGAGCATCAGCATGACTTTGACACGCCGATTAGCAACCATGTCCAAGTCATACAATTACGCAATGACGGCAAATACGCTGGAAAAATCGACGAAACCTTTGCCCTGATCCGGCAGCGACTTCGCAACGGCGAAGCCTTCGCCAAACTCGCCACGCTGTATTCCGAGGGCACGACGACTGACTTGGGCTGGCGCACCAGCTTGGCTCCGGCGCTCCAGAAAGTCGTCGCACTCCTAAAGCCAGGAGAAATCTACTGGCAAAACCTTTTGCTGGGTGACAGCACTTACCTGGTTCGGCTGGCAGGTCGAAAAGGCGGTGCCGCAACCACGCTGACTCCAGAACTTTCGGAGCAAATCGAAGACATCCTCTACGCCAAGGCCGTCGAGGAAAATTACAAAAAATACATCGAAAGCCTCTACATGAAATATCCGGTCCGCAGGTTTTAGCTTCAAATGGAATTGAAAATTCCCGCCTAGGGATTACATTAAGCTTCCTGTCCTAAAATTCATTTACTGCGGAGAGATGGCTGAGTGGCCGAAGGCGACGGTTTCGAAAACCGTTGTAGGGTCTCCCTACCGTGGGTTCGAATCCCACTCTCTCCGCCAGAAAACAATTGAGCGCCCTTCTGGGCGCTTTTTGTTTTCTAAGGAAGAGTGGGATTCGGGCGGGCGAACGAAATGAGCACGCCAGGCGCGGTGACAAACGAGCAGAGCCGAAGCTGCGCGAGGCAATCCCACTCTCTCCGCCAGTTTTGATAGGAGGTCGATATGGAAGGGAATGACTGTTTGGAGGTCAAATCACTTGAGGATTTAAATAAATATTGCAAAGACTATTTCACCGCATTGTTGAATAATAATTTTCCAGAGATAAAGGCAGAT
>JAFXSU010000103.1 GCA_017525435.1 Victivallales bacterium | reverse complement strand
CTCTTGCCAGCCGAAACCAGAGAATTTCAAACATCGTACAAATGCGATGGCGCTGGCTGAAGAAATAGAAAAGTTCGTCATGCGTTTGAAAACAAGGAGAAGGACACTACATTATGATTGTTCTGCGGTTTTGGATGGATTCAGAATTGCAGACTAACACATAGTGAATTGTTGGTCACCGGAGGACAGTGTGCCGTAGCACAGGGGATCGTAGGCGAAAGCCTGCAGGCCGCCTGTCGGATAAGGTGTCGAGTGCGCTCGGTTTTATCGCAAGTCCATTGCGAGAAAATCGGGCGTTTTTTTGTTTTAAGGCATAGAAAGACGCTGGAGATTATGCAGATTCTAAACACAGCAAAGGGAACAATGGAATGAACTTAAAATTGAGATTGCTTGAAAGAACAGAAATACCTCTCTTCAGTAAATCGGAAGAGGAAGCCTTCAGTGTGCATGACCGGTATTTTCCCGATGGAAACGTGCCCGGTGCCTCCGAGGATGACCGTGGAGAGTTTGACCTGAAGAATGTCATCGACAATCCCAAATTCACCGTGCTTGGCATATACGATGACAATGTTTTCTGTGGAGGGACAATCGTCGAGGACAAGGGAGGAAATGTGAAGGATATATCCATCTTCTTCCTGATTGTCGAATACCAGGGCAAGGGCATCGGGAAAACAGCGCTTGAAATGGTGGAGGCATACTTCCCAGACGCGAGGGTGTTCAGGCTGATTACACCCTCGCAGGTCGTCAGGAATGTGGTTTTCTATGTCAACAAATGCGGATACCGCATCGTAAAGGTGATTGATTTCAACAAGGAGGCGAACACTGCCGATTATGTTTTCGAGAAAAGACGGAGAAGAGCAAAGCAATCATTGGGTTTGAAATAGTGCGGCACAATGTCCATTTAAGGAGAATTGAAATGTCAAAGAAAACAAGAACACTGTTCATCCTGTCGTTTTTCATGGCAACCATATGCTTTTGCGCCGAGAAAAGGAGGGAACGTCTTTGTTTTGGCCGTTTTGAATGCTCTGACTTTCCAACAGTCGGCACGGAGCATGCTTTTGTCGTGGGAGTGTCGGGATTGCGATTCTCGGATTTCGGCGTGTCAGGCGAATACCCGAGAACCCCCAAATTCACGCATGCGGGCATCGTTGACGTTGAGAAATGCAATTCAACGGAGGTTGACAACTATATGTGCGAGCAGATTGTCAACATCAATCAGCTTTTCTTTTGCGGATGGGGACAGAGGGCAGGATACAGGGATGAATATGAACTTTATGAGGAATTGGTGAGAAATCCGCAAATTCTGGAGCGGTACCCAACGGTCTATGACTATGTGTTTCAGAAAAGCGGCCTGGAGAATTACAGATTGCCCAAATACCAGACTATGTTCCGAATGGTCTTCAATGATGACGAGTCATTGATGCAACGCAGAACCATGCGGCAGGTTGAGCGGTACCTCCGTTCCCTGAACTGCCTTGTATATCTTCAGATTGACTACGGCGAATATGCGAACAGGAGGCTCAAGGCCAGGGGCCACGCCCTCACCATGTATGGACTCACCTCTGACAAATCCATTCCAGAAAACAGTCCTGAGCGATATACGGGCGTCATTGTGGCGGATTCAGACAATGACAAGAATGTCGCCAAGTCCAAAGATGCGCCAAACTCCATCACAATTGTGCCTGTGACATGGGACAAGGAGAATAGAATCTATGTAATCTTCATAAGGAGAATCGGATATATACGTTTTTTCTTTGGATTGAGAGGCAAGTAGCTTTAGGTATCGTCCAAATGCGGCGAAGAAAGATTGGAATTGGAATACAGAGAAACGACATCAGGCATAGTGGTATTTGCCGCGTTTGCCCCTCAGGAAAGCTGTCGTCAGGGCCACGGCGGCGACTTCTGCGGTCACGACCGACCACCAGATGCCCTCCGCACCCCAAAGACGCGGCATGACGAGAATCGCCAGCAGTTCGAAGACAAGGGTTCGCAGAAATGAAATCAACGCGCTGGTGAGTCCGTCGTTCAGCGCCGTGAAGAAGGACGAGCCGAAGATTGGAACGCCGCAGAACAGGAATGAGAGCGAGCAGATGGCGAAGGCGTGGGCGGTCAAGGCGGCAAGCCCTGCGTCGTAGCCCGCGAAGAGCGCGGAGAACGGCCTTGCCAACAGTTCGCCCCCTGCAAACATGGCAAGCGAGACCATTCCGATGAGCGACAGGCTCTTGCGGAGAAGGCTCTTGAGTTCCGTATGGTTCTCCGCACCGAAGTGGTAGCTGACGACAGGCGCTATGCCAATCGAATAGCCGATAAAGCAGGCGATGAAGATGAAGCTGACGTACATCAGCACGCCGTATGCGGCCACTCCGTCCTCGCCCGCATGGCGGAGCAGCTGGACGTTGTAGAGCATTCCCACCACCGACATGGCGACGCTCGACATCATCTCGGATGAGCCGTTGGTGCAGACCTGCCACAGGTCGCGCATCAGCAAGCGGAATCTCCCCAGACGCAGAAGACTCGTGTTCGGTCTGGAAAAATAGACGATGGCTATGAGAGCGGCCAGGAACTGGCTTCCAACCGTCGCCGCCGCCGCGCCTGCAATGCCCAGGCGCAATGCTCCGACCAGCAGAGCGTCAAGAGCCATGTTGGCGCAGCCCGACAGCACCGTCACGAGCAATCCGAGCTTCGGTTTCTCCGCGAGGATGAAGAAGCTGTTGAACTCGATCTGCAGCATGAAGAACGGTAGCCCCGCCAGGACAATGCGTCCATAAAGGACAGACAGGCCAAGCATTGCATCCCTTGCCCCCATCAGACTGGCAAGAGGACGAACCAGCAGATTCCCCGCAGCCGCAAGGACTATGCCGGATGCGAACGCGATGAAGACAAGCAAGGAGAATACCTCAGTTGCTTTCCTGTTCCGTTTCTGCCCAAGCAGCTTGCCGATAAGCGCGCTTCCGCCTGTCCCAAGCATAAAGCCGAGCGTTCCCAGAATCATCACGACTGGCATGATGAAGTTCACTGCGGTGAACGCCGCCTTCCCCGCGAAGTTGGACACGAAATAGCCGTCGACGATTCCGTAGATGGAGGTGAACAGCATTGACGCTATCGAGGGCATTGTGAAACGGAGTATGCGCCGATAGTCGAAATGGTCCGATAGCTTGATTCCCATTGCGCACCTATCGCCTTCCCAGCCCGAACTCGCGTTTGAGGACCTGGACATACTTCTCGAATGCATCGACGAACTGCGGACCGTACTGCCCGACGGTCTCCTCCAGGGCGATGCGCTCTGCCTCCTGGAACGGCTTCAGCAGATTGCTGGCGTAGCGCCGTCCTTTCGCGGTGAGCTTCAGCAGGCATTCCCGCCGGCTCCCATGAATTGGTTCCTGCGCCAAAAGGCCGCGGGACGCCATTTCCCTCACCACGGTGTTGATTGTGCTCAGCGGAATCAGCAGGGCATCGCTTATCTGCTTCTGCGAACTTTCCCTTGTGGTCAGCTCATATAGAATCAGCATGACGTTCGGCTTCTCGTCCAGTTGCTTTGCCTTCAGTGCGTATGCCCCGTCCATGGCGTTCATGGAGTTGACCAGTCGCCCCAGGCTGCTGTTGCTTTCTTCCTTCTGCATATAACCTCAATAGAAGTGTTTTTGTATTTATAATAATATAATACGAATCCGTATTATTGCAAGGTGGGCGATGCAATAAAAAAGCCGCCCGGCATCTCTACCGGACGGCCTTGTGTTCTTTCATAGTTGCCCGTTCTATTGCCCCAATTCCATGACCGCCTTCTCCTGCTCCGACCAGTCGGTCGCAGTCATGTCGCACAGGAACGACAGCGACAGCCTGCCGAGGCAGTTGCCCGCGATGATGGAATGGACGATGCCAGGCGCGAGGTCGGCTAGGCGGATGATCCGCGCGACGTAGCTCACGTCCCTGCCGATTCTCTCCGCGATGTCCTTCGCGCTGCCGACCTCGTTGTCGTCGATGAGCCTCTGCCAGCGGCGGCCACGCGCGATGGCCAGAAGCATCGCCTGGCGGTTGTCGCTCTCCGCAGGCGGCTCGTCCGCCGCGTCGATGCGCCGCCCCGTCGCGGTCTGGCGGAAGACGACGGGTATGATGACCTTTATGTTTCCGTTCGGAAGCCGTTCAGTTCTGACTGGATTCATTCTCGATTTCCTCCATGATTGACTTGATGCCCTCGCATTGCAGTTCCAGTTCCAGGCGGTCGCCGTAGAGGACGGCCTCGGCGACCAGCAACTCGATCATCCGCCTTCGCTCGGCGCTGGTCGCCTCCTGCCAGAAGTCGCCGTCGAAGGTGGGCAGAAGCGCAGCGCACTCCACGCCCGTCCTCTCCGACAGCGCAGCCAGCACCTGCGGCGACCGGAAGATGGCCGACAGCCGCTCGCAGACCAGCTTCTCCACCACGGGCGCGGCGATCTCCTTTATCGGGCAGACGCTCTCCGCCCGCTTGCTGTCGCGCAGACATCGGTAGTAGGAGTACACCGCCCCTTTCTTCCGCTTGGTGTAGTGCATCAGCGGCCCGCCGCAGTGGCCGCACTTCAGCAGACCCTTCAGCGGCGAGATGTTCTCCTCGTGCGACGTGCGGTCGGTTCGCTCGCGGGTCGCGCCGTCGCCGAGGTACTCGTGGACGCGGTCCCAGAGCTCCTGCGGCACGATGGCCTCGTGCGTCCCGTCATATATGTTTCCCTTGTACTGTATCTTGCCGATGTAGGCGTAGTTGTTCAGCACCCTGTAGATCCGCGGCTTGTTCCACTCGCGCCCCGTCCTGGTCTTCACGCCCCTGCGGTTCAGCTCCATCGCCACCTGCTTGGCCGACTGGCACTCGGCGTAGCGTCGGAAGATGCGCCGCACGATTTCCGCCTCCTCGGGATTCGGGATGAGCTTATGGTCTTCGAGCCTGTAGCCGATGGCGACACATCCGCCCGCCCACAGCCCCTTCTTCCTCGTGGCCTCCATCTTGTCGCGGATTCGCTCGCCGATGATTTCGCGCTCGTACTGAGCGAAGGTCACCAGTATGTTCAGCATCATCCTGCCCGAGCTAGTCGCCGTGTTTATGTCCTGCGTGACCGAGCAGAACGACACGTTCCAGCTGTCGAACTTCTTAGTCAAATCCGCGAAGTCGCAGATGCTTCTGGACAGCCGGTCGATCTTATAGACCACGATCACGTCCACAAGTCCCGCCTCGCAGTCGGCGAGTAGCCGCGCCAGCGCAGGGCGGTTGAGGTTTCCACCGGAGAAGCCACCGTCGTCGTAGCGGTTCGGG
>JAFXSU010000102.1 GCA_017525435.1 Victivallales bacterium | reverse complement strand
GGCGTGAGTTGCCACACCGCTCAGGTTGGCTACTAGGCCGACACCGCAGGCATCGTGCTCGTTGTTGAAATGGTACAATCCTTCGTCCTGGGGCAACCCCAGGCTTCGCTGTCGGACGGGTTCTTGCTGTTCCATAGATGTTTTCGGGTGTTGGTTTCAAGTGAAGGCGTTTGGAGGGTTTTAGCAAATAGTGTGCCAAGAATAGCAGGGCTAGCCGGACTAGCAGGGCTAGCCGGACTAGCCGGACTAGCCAGGTCGTTTTTTTTACAAAATTGTACTTTGTACATTTTTGTTGATACAAAATTTGCCGGAGTTTGGCGTTCTGCGATGGGGTTCCGTGGTATTTGTCGTTTTGGCACGGGGGTTGCTATTATGCATGCGTGAGCCGACATTCCGTCGCTCTTGATTCACAACACCTACAGGAGACATCATCCATGCAAAAGAGAGTTGACGCCGTGTGCCGGATATCCGACCGCCATACCGTACCTGCGGAGGCGCAGGGTGCGAAGGTCCTTGAATACTTTGCGGAAGACGTGTTCGACATCGAGAAGATGGCGGCGCATCTGCCGAAGTCCGCCTACAAGAAGCTGATGGCGACCATCAACGGCATGCAGCCGCTGGATCCGTCGATTGCGGATGACGTGGCGACGGCAATGAAGGAGTGGGCGGTCTCGCGTGGCGCCACGCACTACACGCACTGGTTCCAGCCGCTGACGGGCGGCACCGCCGAAAAGCACGACTCCTTCCTGGAGTTCTCCGGCGGCAAGGCCATCTTTGAATTTTCCGGCAAGACGCTGACGGTTGGCGAGCCGGACGCCTCCAGCTTCCCCTCCGGCGGTCTGCGAAGCACCTTCGAGGCGCGCGGCTACACGGCGTGGGATCCTACCAGCCCCGCCTTCATCAAACGCCATGACAACGGCGGGACGCTTTGCATCCCGACCATCTTCTGTTCGTACACTGGCGAGGTACTGGACAAGAAGACGCCGCTGCTGCGCTCCACGCAGGTTTTGAAGAAGGCGGTCGTGCGCCTGATGAAGTGCTTCAAGCAGCCCGAGGAGCCGGTGAAGGTCACGCTTGGCGTGGAGCAGGAGTATTTCCTGATCGACAAGAAGTTCTATCTCCAGCGTCCTGACTTGCTGCAGACGGGCCGCACGCTCTATGGTGCCCCGCCGGCCAAGCACCAGCAGCTGGAAGACCACTACTTCGGCAGCATTCCTCCGCGTATCCTGGCCTTTATGACCGATGTGGAGAAGGAACTTTGGCGGCTGGGCATTCCCGCCAAGACTCGCCACAATGAAGTCGCCCCGGCGCAGTTCGAACTGGCGCCCATCTTCGAGGAACTCAACCTTGCGGTGGACCATAACATGCTGGTGATGGAAGTGCTGCGTCAGGTCGCCGACAGGCACGGGCTGGTCTGCCTGCTGCATGAGAAGCCATTCGCGGGCATCAACGGCTCCGGCAAGCACAACAACTGGGGCATTGCCTACGGCAAGCGGAATCTGCTCGATCCAGGCAGCAACCCTGCCGAGAATGCGGTTTTCCTGACCGTGCTGACCGCTGTCATCCATGCGCTTGATGCACACAGCGACCTGCTGCGCACCGCGACCTCCGGCATTGGCAACGACCACCGCCTGGGGGCCAACGAAGCTCCGCCCGCCATCATCTCGATGTTCGTGGGCGAACAACTGGAGGAGGTCATCAACCAAATCGTGAAGGGCACCTCCACCCATGCGAAGAAATCCGCCTCACTGCGTATTGGCATTGATGCGTTGCCACCGCTGAACCGCGATGCGACCGACCGCAACCGCACCTCGCCCTTCGCCTTCACCGGCAACAAATTCGAGTTTCGCGCACCGGGTTCCTCGCAGTCCTGCGCCGAGGCCAACATGATTCTCAATACCATCGTCGCCGAGGCGCTTGACGCCCTTAGCGACAAAATCGAGTCCTTCAAGGCCAAGACCTTCAATGAGGAACTCCAGGCGCTGCTCAAAAAGGAGATCGCCGCGCACCAGCGGGTTATCTTCAACGGCGACGGCTATGCGAAAGAGTGGGTTGCCGAAGCGACCAAGAAGCGCGGACTGCCCAATCTGACATCCACGCCAGAGGCAATTAAGCCATTGCTGGTCAAAGAGAACCAGAAACTCTTTGAACGCTATGGCGTGCTCACCAAGACGGAGCTGGAATCGCGCTACGAGGTCTTCCGCGAGGACTACGAGCGACGCCTGGAGATTGAAGGGCGGATTGCCCTGGAACTCGCCAAGAGCGTAATTCGGCCGGTCGTCATCAAGGAGTACCTGGCGATGGGAGAGTCACGGGGGTGCGTTGCAGTCGATGCCGTCCGCCAGGAACTGGCAAAGGAACTTGACGCAATGAACGCCTCCATTGCATCGCTCCAAAAGGCACTTGAGAGCGGTGAGGACATCAGCCAGGCCATCGGATGGCTCCGCCGGAGCATCGATGCACTGGAAGGCCTCGTGGACGACAGCGCCTGGCCACTACCGAAATACCGCGAGATGCTCTTCATCTACTAAGTCACATCAAAATTTAATCCAATCCGCCGGGGGACGCGGCAGACCACCTCCGCGTCTCCCGGCGTTTTTTGTTAAAAAATACCATGAAACTCATCATCGCCTACATTCAACCCGACCGCCTGAATCCGGTCAAGCAGGCACTCTATGCCCGCGAGGTCTATAAGATGTCCGTGACCAACGCCTTGGGCTGCGGACAGCAGCAGGGGCATCTCCAGACCTGGCGCGGAACCGTCCGCGAGGTCAATCTGCTCAAGAAGTTACGACTGGCGATTGCGGTCAACGACGATTTCGTCGAGAAAACCATCGAGGGAATCTGCGAGGGCGCACGCACGGGGAACATCGGCGACGGGAAGATCTTCGTCCTGCCGATGGAGGAATGCATCCGCATCCGCACCGGCGAGCGTGGAAGTTCGGCAATTGGATAGGAGGCAACGACGATGAAAATGAAATACAAGACCCTTTTGTTCTACTTGTTCTTGGGTTTGGCGGGAACGCTGGCCGCCGCTGAGCCGTCATCGGATGTGGCGCAGGTTCAATTCAACCTGAACGTCGTCTGGACCATTCTGGGCGGCATTCTGGTCTTTGCAATGCAGGCGGGCTTCGCGATGGTGGAGACTGGCCTGACACGCGCGAAGAATGCGGCGAACATCATGATGAAGAACCTGATGGACTTCGCTTTGGGCTCCCTCGCCTTCTTCCTGGTTGGCAGTGCCTTTATGTTCGGCAAGACCGCCTGGGGCGTCATCGGCACGGACGGCTGGTTCATGACTTCCCTCCACGGCGCGGCCGACTGGGACTGGACTTTCTTCTTCTTCCAGACGATGTTCGCGGCGACCTCGGCGACCATCGTCTCCGGCGCGGTTGCGGAGCGCACCAAGTTCTCTGCGTATCTCATCTACTCTGTGATCGTGAGCGCATTCATCTATCCCATCTCCGGCAAGTGGGCTTGGGGGGCACTCTACAACGAGGCGGCGGCGGGCTGGCTGGGGAACTTGGGCTTCTGCGACTTCGCCGGCTCCAATGTCGTCCACAGCGTGGGTGGCTGGCTGGCGCTGGCGGGTGCCATCACGCTCGGACCGCGACTGGGCAAATACAACCCCGACGGCAAGCCGAACATGATACCTGGCCACAACCTAGTCATCGCCACGCTTGGCGTGCTAATCCTCTGGATCGGCTGGTTCGGCTTCAACCCTGCATCAACCACTGCTGGCATCGGCGACATCGGACGGATTGCGCTCGTGACCAATTTCGGTGCAGTTGCCGGAATGACTTCCGCGATGATCACGGCGTGGTTCGTCATGAAGAAACCAGACCTCTCCATGACGCTCAACGGCGCCTTGGCGGGACTGGTCGCCATCACCGCGCCATGCAACACCGTCACGCCCGTCGCGGCAATTCTCATCGGGACGGTTGCGGGCGTGCTCGTGGTTTTCAGCGTCTTCACCATCGACCGCCTGGGCATTGACGATCCGGTGGGCGCGGTAAGCGTCCATGCGATGAATGGCCTCTGGGGCACGCTTTCCTGTGGGCTCTTCAATGCCGAAGCGCTCCTGGAAGTGGGTCCGGCCAACACGGGACTCTTCTACGGAGGTGGATTCCATCAACTTGGCGTGCAGGCCCTTGGAGCCTTCTGCACCTTCGCATGGGCCTTCGGACTTGGCATGCTGATGTTCTACGTCATCCGAAAGACCATCGGTTTCCGTTGCTCCGCCGAGGAGGAGTTCAAGGGCATGGATCTCGTGGAACACGGCAACGATGCCTATGCCGGTTTCCAAATCTTCCCGAATGAATAACCGGTCGGCCTGGCCGCTCTATTAACCTGTCCAATCAAATTCCTTTCGTGTCTTTCGTGTGTTTCGCGGGAAAACATCCATCAAATTAAACCTGATCACAGTAATAGCCAACCTAACCGGGCTAGCCCGATATCATGTGTTCGATTGCAGGAATCATCCATCCACAGTCGATGACGGTGGCGATGCAGATTGCCGAGGCGATGAACCAGGCGCAGTTCCACCGCGGACCCGACGGCGGCGGCGTGTGGCACGACGAACAGGCCGTGCTGGCACACCGCCGCCTCGCCATCATCGACCTGGCTGGCGGCACACAGCCGATGGCCAATGAAGACGGCACCCTCCATCTCGTCTTCAACGGCGAAATCTATAACCATATTCCTTTGCGGAAGAAGCTTCGCCAAGCCGGACACCAATTTCGGACTTCCTGCGACACTGAGGTGATTCTTCATCTCTACGAAGAGAAAGGCGACAATTTTGTCCAGGACCTCGACGGAATGTTTGCCTTCGCCTTGTGGGACGCGTCGCGGCGGAAATTACTGCTTGGGCGCGACCGTGCCGGACAGAAGCCGCTGTTTTACTTTCTCAAGAATGGCACGCTGGTCTTCGCCAGCGAACTGGCGGCTTTGCGATGCCACCCGGAGTTCCCTGCGGAACTCTCGGCGACCGCCGTGGCGGACTTCCTTTCGTTGCAGTATGTCCCCTCGCCGCATACCATCTACCGTGAGGTCCGCAAACTTCAGCCGGCGACGCTGATGCGGTTTTTCCCAGATTCGGGACGCGTGGAACAGGAAAAGTATTGGCAGCTGGACTTTTCACAAAAATGTAACATGACCTTCGCGGAGGCGAAAGAACGCCTTCGGGAAGTCGTCATCAAGTCCGTCCGCAAGCGCCTGATGTCGGATGTCCCGCTTGGCGTCTTTCTTTCCGGCGGCGTGGATTCCGCCATTATCGCCGCCGTGGTAGCAAAGTTGTCAGCCCCCGAAACGGTTCGGCTTTTCACGATTGGCTTTGACGATGGCGTGTATGACGAACGATGCAAGGCGCAAGGCACTTTTGACTGGCTCCGCTGTCATGGTTGCGGGAATGTCGAGCATTTTGTCAAGACATTTCCAGAGAATGACTTCGGTGAAATTCAGCGGTTGATTGGACATTTTGGCGAGCCGTATGCGGACGCCTCGATGTTGCCCACGTTGCTCCTGAGCCACTTTGCCCGTGAAAAGGTCACGGTCGCGCTTTCCGGTGATGGTGCAGATGAACTTTTCGGTGGTTACGACCGATATTTGGCAATCCGCCTGAGAAGGTTGTCCATTCTGCCAGCAAAATGGCAACGGTGGTTCTTTCGGAAAATGGTAGAATGGCTTCCAGATACAGGTGAATGGACGATGGCAGGACGGTTGCGGCGGTTTTGCGGGATGTTGGCGACGAATCGAAACCATGCCTACTTCTCCATCCTCGACCGCTGTCCGCCTCAACTCAAGCATGACTTGGCGGGCGAACGCCTGCGGGGAGTTGTGGACACTTTCCGAATCTTCGATTTGCCTTTTACCGCCAAGGACCAGGTGGAACAGTGCCTAGAGACAGATTTTCAACTTTACCTAGAGAATGATATCCTCCCGAAAGTGGACCGGACCTCAATGGCCGCATCCCTCGAAGTGAGAAATCCATTCCTCGACCGCGAACTCGTGGAGTTCGCCGCCACACTGCCATTGTCCTTCAAATTGCATGGAACTCGAAAGAAATACATCCTGCGCGAAGCATTCGCCGACTGCCTTCCACCCGCCGTTTCCTCCGGTCGCAAGCGCGGTTTCGGAGTGCCGATTAGTCAACTCCTGCGGAACGAATGGCGTGACTCCGCACGCGAGGTGCTGTTCGCACGAAAATTCTACGAGGACGGCTGGCTTTCGCGATCGGCAGTCGAACAACTGTGGAACGACCACCAGAACGAATTGCATGATTATAGCTATATTCTATTTAACATTGTTATATTAAGTTTGTTTTTATATGCCAATGTCCCGAAAGGAGACGCCTAAATTGCTTTCCGTCATGCCGATGTCATAATCAAGAATTGTTATGGTGGAACGCAATAATTGAGAGTGTAGGAAAATGATTCCGCCAAACGGCTTGCAAAACGGCAATTTCGTGGCATATTAAGGATAGTTTCAAGACTGACGGCAGAAATGCCTATGCGACATGCGTACAGAAGGACGCATGCCGCAAACATCACTGGTCAGTTGAGACAAGTGACGCTCGGTAGCGTCGGATCTACGCAGGCATTCGGCCCACCCGGATGCCTGCCTTTTTTTTATCGGCGGAACTTAATCCGGATGATAATGACAATCGAGATGATTGCAATCCAAATACTCATCGGTCCTCACCTCCTTTCCCGACCTTCTCGGGACCTGGGCTACGACCAATGACGCATTCGGCACTCTGCCGTCAGCATGACTAATATATTGTCCGTTGTTGAAACTTCAAGCCTAATATAACAAAATTATTTTAGCATATATTTTACCTATATTTCATATGAAATATTGAGATTTTCAGTCTAATTTATGAAAATGATATCACTCGCTTAATATGCCCTGGTGTTGATATTTTCGACATAGTTGACCAATGCGCGGTTGACCACGCGGTTCCCGCCGGGGGTGGGATAGTCACCCGTGAAATACCAGTCGCCAGTATGGTTAGGACAACACTCGCGGAGGCTCGCATTGCTCTGGAAGACCACCTGCAATTCTGCCTTTAGGTCTTTGGGGCGGAGGAGTCTGCAGATTTCGGTCTCCAGTTCGGCATCAGAGAAGGCCTCGTAAAGCGGCTTGGCGCGGTTTTTCATCTGGTCATCGGGCTTGGCGAGGTCCTCCCGTGCCAGCTCGACGCAGAGCCGGAAGAGCTGGAGCTTGTCGTGCTTCTTGAGCAGTGAGACGAGTGCCTCGAAGGCGACCAGGTCTCCGAAGGAAGCCATGTCGATACCGTAGCAGTCGGGATAGCGGATGGGCGGAGCCGAGGAGACCACAACGATTTTCTTTGGCTGGAGGCGGTCGAGGATGGGCAGGATGGCGTTGCGCATGGTGTTGCCACGCACGATGGAGTCGTCGATAATTACGAGGTTGTCCTGTCCGGGGCGAATCACGCCGTATGTGACGTCATAGACATGCGGAAAGAGATCTTTGCGGTGCTTGGCATCGGTGATGAACGTGCGGAATTTGGCGTCCTTGACGGCAATTTGCGCAAAGCGAACCATGTGCCCCATGCCGCTCTCGCTAAGGCGAGTGAGCATTCCATGGTAGCTGATCAGCGCAGTGTTCGGGATGTAGCTGAAGACGGTGTTGCGGTAGTCCTCGTGGATGGCCTGGAGGACGCGTGGCACCAGTGCGGCGCCGAGTGCGCGGCGTTCCCGCTGGATGTCCGCGTCGTTGCCACGGCTGAAATAGATGCGCTCGAAGACGCAACGCCGGACGGGGGCTTCAGGGAGGCAAGGGGAGAGGCGCGTGTCGCCGTTGACAAGAATTGTCAGGATTTGTCCAGGCGGCAGCTCCGGAACTTCCTGCGCCGTGAGATTGAAGGTCGTCTGGATGGCGACGCGTTCAGAGGCGACGACGGCCACCTCGTCATCGACATGGTAATACATCGGGCGGATGCCATGTGCGTCACGGAATGCGAATGCATCGCCGTTGCCAAAGGTGCCGCAGATGGCGAAGCCACCGTCCCATGGCTGGGCGGTTTCGGCGAGGAGGGATGCGATTTCATCGTGGGAGTATCCGCTGGGGGAGTGGTCGGTCTGCCCCAAGGCGTGAACGAGGTCCATCAGGAGCAGTTCGGAGTCCTGGTGGCTGTGCGGATGGTGTCCCTGCCTGACCAGCTGGTCGAAGAGCTGGTGGGTATTGGTGAGGTTGAAGTTTCCCGCCAGAAGGATGGTTCGGTTGCGCCATGCGCTGTCATAGACCAGCGGCTGGCAGGCCGCGAGATTGCGTCCGCCGTAGGTCCCGTAGCGCAGATGCCCCAAGTACAATTCGCCGTAGAATGGATGTTCCAATGCATCGGACTGCACAGTCATCTCGCCGGCAACCTCGATTTCCTCTCCAATATGGCCAAGCAGCTCTGCCAAAGGGAGTTGTCCGGAACAGGACTTCTCCAGCTGATAGAAGGGGCGGCCAGGCGGGACTGCCAGACCGAGGCACGCGATTCCTGCGCCATCCTGCCCGCGGTTGTGCTGCTTTTCCAGCAACAAGGACAGTTTTTCGTAGCCGTAGTAACCCGTGCCGTAGCGTTGGGCATAATACGACAGTGGCTTCCGAAGTCGCAACAGCGACACCCCGCATTCGTGTTGGATGGAATCTGACATAGTACTATTGAATTTTAGCATAAACTATGCCATTCTAGCCGGACTAGAATTACTTAGGTAATATTGAACAATATTGTTGTTTTTTCAGGTGATTTTATTACAAAAATGTACTTTTTCCGGCTTTTTTCCGCACCATCAGAATGGCACGGGAGTTGCTGTATCACAGATTTGGCAAACTACCATGGAGAAAGCGACAATGTCTTCACAAGCATATCTAGCCTTGGCAGACGGGGCGGTATTTCCGGGCATTTCCGTCGGAGCGTCGTGCGACCTTCCGGGCGAGGCGGTCTTCAATACGGGAATGACTGGCTATCAGGAGATTGTCTCGGATCCGTCGTATTTCGGCCAGATCGTGGCGTTGTCCACTGCAGAAGTCGGCAACTATGGATGCAATGACGAGGATATGGAGTCGCGTGGAATCTTCTTGAGTGGTCTGGTGATCCAGAATTTGAATCCGCCGTCTTCGTGGCGGAGCCAGCGGAGCTTGGATGAGCTGCTGAGCGCCGCCGGCAAGCCGATTTTGGCGGGAGTGGACACTCGTCGGCTGGTGTTGCATTTGCGCGAGGCAGGCACGCAACGGGCTTGGTTGCATGCAGATGGCACGAATTTGTCGACAGAGGAAGCGGTTGCGAAGGCACGGGACTGGCCAGGGCTGGATGGGCTGGACTGTGCAGGGCGAGTCACTGCCAAGCAGTCTTATACATGGTCGGAGTCAGGGGACAAGACGCTAGTGGTTCTGGATTGCGGGGTGAAATACAACATCTTGCGGCAGCTGGCCGAAAGCGGCTTCCGGGTCGCCGTGGTGCCTTGCTCCACGAGCGCGGGGGAAATCCTGTCGGTGAAACCTGCGGGCGTGCTGCTGTCGAATGGCCCCGGCGACCCGGCTGGCGTGACTGGCGTGATCGCATGTGTGCGAGAGTTGTTGGGGAAGGTGCCAATCATGGGCATTTGCCTGGGGCATCAGATACTGGGGCTGGCCTGCGGGGCGAAGACAGGGCGACTGCGTTTTGG
>JAFXSU010000101.1 GCA_017525435.1 Victivallales bacterium | reverse complement strand
CGAGAGGCGAGAGGCGAGAGGCGATTAATCAAAACCCTGAATCCGTGAATTGTAAGTAGATGTACTGCCGGCGACTCGCCGACAGAAAATGCGTTGTGCTGGCGCCACGCCAGCACAGAGTAAAATTCACGGATTCAGGAAAACCTCTACCCTCTACCCTCTAACTTCTAACCTTCTTCAATATGTCCGCGTTCGACGCAGAAGGTCTTGATATTTTCACCGAAGCCAGGGGGAAGGGCAGTTCCTGCGAAAATGACTTGCCCGGAAGCGGTTAACTGCTGAAGAAATGCCTCGCGTCGCACGGCATCCAGTTCGCCCAGGACATCGTCCACGATCATTGTGATTTCGGACTGGCCCTTCTGCTCGCGCAGCAGCTCCAGCACGCCGAAACGCAATGCGATGGCGGCGATGCGGCACTCGCCCTCGGAACCAAACTGTGCCAATGGCTTGCCGTTAAGCTGGCAGGCCAGGTCGCTGCGCTGGGGACCCAAACGCGTGCTGCCTTCTCGACAATCGCGCTCGAAATTCTTGTCCAGGCTCTCCAGAAATTTTGCGTTGACAGTTGCTTCGTCCTCCGCCACGCCGTCCAACAGGAATTGTATTCCGGAAAGGAATTTCACGCTGAGGAGCCGCCCGTCTGGGAAAAAAAGTTCAGATTGTTGTTGGACGGCCCGGTTGAGTGCTTCCCCGAAACGCTGTCGGATGATCTCGATATGTGCGCCATGCTGAGCAAGCACCTGGTCGTATGCAGTTACTGTGGCACGTGGATAGCGGTCGGGTGTCTTCAACATCGCGTTGCGACTTTGGAGTGCTTCGTTATAGGCTTGCAAGGCAATCAGATAATCTGGATATAATTGACAGAGCGCGATATTCAGAAAAGTACGTCGTACTCCAGGGGCCCCTTGGATAATGGCCAAATCGCCTGGCAGAAATGCCGCACAGACCAGCCGTGAGATGAACTCGCTGGCCTTGCGTACCGGCTGGCCATCTACCGCAAGTCGGCGCTCATGCCCATTGCTGACACCCAGGCGGGTGATTCTTCCGCCATCCAATTCGCTTCGGACTTCCCCATAAAGCGTGAAGCTCTGGCTACCATAGGCAACTAGACTCGACAGTTGACTGGTGCGAAACGAACGCAATAGTGAGAGGTAATAGACTGCCTCCAAGAGGTTTGTCTTGCCTTGACCATTCTGGCCAATCAACGCATTGACCGTCGGTGCCAGGGTGACTTCCTGGTGCCGGTAGTTTCGAAACTGGTCTATGACAATGCGCTGTAACAAGGTTAGAGGCTAGAGGTTAGAAAATTATATCGGCAGGGTGTCGATGACGTGAAGTCCGTAGTAATGAGCAATGGCCAGGCAATCTTCAGTGGTGGTGAAAAGGAATTCGGGACGGTGCGCGTCCGCGCCGACAAATACCTGCACGTCGTATTCGGCGGCCATCGACCAGAAGGGCAGGTAGGGATAGGGCCGCCGCAGGAGTCCGAACTCATCGCGGATGAGCTTGCGGTGAAAGCCGTTGCAATTCAGTTCCAACGGAATGTGGCAATCCTGTGCGGTCTGGAGAATCATCCGCGAACATTCAATGGCCGCGTCATCCCAGGTACAACCGCCATGGGCGAAGAGGTCCGGGTGCGCAAAGGCGGTGAACCAGCCGGATTCCATTGCCTCGACTGCGTGGCGGGCATAGCCCAAGAGTTCCTCTCCACTCTGGAGATGCCACGAGTCCTGCCATTCGCCTGCGTCATCCAAATAGCTGTGAAGTGCCAGAAGGAGGTACTCCGCACGTCCTGGACGAAGGAAGTTCTCCGGGATGAAGCCGCCTAGATCCTTGCGGAACTCCGTCTCCAGTCCGGCGTGGACTTCCAGCTGCGGGAAGGCCTCGCGGGCTTCCTGAATGGCATCGAAATAGGTGTCCAGCTGATTGAAGTCCATTCGGACACCGTTCCAGCGCCCATCTGGCCATGGGCAGTGGTCGGAGAAACCGAGAACCCTCAAACCATGGCCAACGGCTTCGCGGCAGTAGTCCACCGGCATCCCCACAGCGTGTTTGCAGAGGGCGGTGTGAGTATGGTAATTGCTGTACATTGATGTTGATGATTTGGGCTTTGCTCTCAATATAACTGCTTCAAGCCGGTTATCCCAAAGGAAAAATCCAAAAACGGAATGCCAAAAATGTGAATGTTGGGCTTTTCTGGGAATATAACTTTTTGCAGGGCAATGTGGTGTAAATTATGTGCATCGCCTTCCCTTCATCCCTTAAACCCATCGTTTCTTCATCTTATGGCTGAATTTGCAAACTCATTTTCATTGCCCGCCTTTCAAGGCCAGTTTGATCCCCAAACCTGCGCCGAGTTGCGACGAAAGCGCCTGGCACTTGGCCTGAGCTACTGTGCGCTGGGGCGCTTTCTTGGTGTCCACTGGTCCACCATCCGCAAGTGGGAAAATGGACTCATTTGCCAATGTTCGTTGCATTTCCGGAAACGAATCGCGGGATTTCTGCGTGGCGACTATGACTACGACATCCAGGCGAATCTGGGGGATCCCAGGCTGGGGGCGTATCTGCGGCCAGTGTCGGCAGGAGCCATGGCGTGTGTGCGTCATTTCGCCAACTGCTACCATCTGCTGGAGTCCCGGCCGGACTTGCGCAGTCTGCTGCTGGACGAGGCATTTCAGGCCGCCCGCGAGGCCTTGCTGAAAATCAATGCCGAACTGACCAAGCCATCCGTTGGGGAATGACCATTTTCAGAAGATTTTTGAAAATAAACTTGTGAAATTGCAGAAAAATTCCCTAATACCTTGCAGAACTCGTGGCAGGTTATATATTGTTCATATAATGGTTGCGCCGTTCTCAAAATCCCTTGACCTGGGAATGAGCTGCCAGCCTCCGAATCGTGTTTTGTCGTTTGTCCCGTTGTTACCCCTTGTTTCCAAAACCTAGAGGAGAATCATGAAAAAACTGAATTTCTGTCTTTCTTTCCTGGCTCTGTTTGCATTGGTCGGTGTCGCCTTTGCCCAGGAGATTGAAGTTGCCGAAGAGTCCTCCAGCTGGAAGCCGTCTCTGTCTCTGACCTTGGATTGGCAAAGCCGTTATGTCTCCAAGGGCGAAATCGTGAATCCCGACCCCATCGCCTGCGCTGATTTGTTCATTGAACTGAAGGGCTTGTATGTGGATATCTGGGCTCCGTTCGATATGACTGACATCAACCGCCCGGAACGCTCCGGCGCCTACACCAACAATCGCAAATACCGCGCCGAAGAGGTGGATTATGTTGTCGGTTATTCCTACACCATTGGTGCCGACAAGCTTGGGGATTTTTCCGATCTGACCATTGACTTCAACTACAAATACTGGCAGTATCCCCGCGCCACCTTCGACGATGACCAGCTCATCGAGCTGGGTGTCAGCTTGGACAATGTCCTGGATCCGGACAGCGCCTTCGCACTGAAGCTTGGAACCTCCATTGCCTACCATCTGAATAAAAACTACAAGTGGTGGGGACAGTTCTATGCTGACCTGAGCTACGCGATCAACGACAAGATCAAGGTCGGTGTGAAGAATACCTGGTACTGGGGTGACAAGCGCTTCAACCGTTATCAGGTTTGGGGAGAGTTTGAAGATGGTGAGTCTGTCCTCCTGGATGATTCCGAAATGAATCGCGATGCGATTAACACGGCCGAAGTGAGGCTCTATGCCGCCTATGATGTGACCGACAACATCTCGCTGGGCGCCTTCTTTGCCGGTGCCTGGGCCATCGACCACGAGCGCCGTTATCTCTGGAAGTCTAATGGAGATTTTGAAAACAATCACCAGCCGAACTTCTGGGGTGGCGTTTCGGTGAGCTTCAACTTCTAAACGGGGCTGAGTTCCGTTGTTCTTCATCGGCCACGGCACACAAGATGGGTGTCCGTGGCCGAATTTTTATATAAATTGTTTTTAATCAACAAGTTGCATCTATAATGAAACCATTTCAAATCGGCGCATTTTATTTCCCGAATTTTCATCCTGGCGATCCATCGAATGAGGCGATTCACGGCAAGGGCTGGTGCGAATGGGAACTCATCCGCACCGCGCCGCCACGCTTTCCGGGACACTACCAGCCGCAGCGGCCCGTCTGGGGCTTTGAGGACGAGTCAGACCCCGCCGTCATGGCGAAGAAGATTGACGCGGCGGCAGACCACGCTCTGGACTTCTGGCTCTTCGACTGGTACCATTACGATGACGGGCCGTTCCTGAACAAGTGTCAGGACGAAGGTTTCCTCGCGGCACCTAATCGCAACCGCATGAAATTCGCGCTGATGTGGGCAAACCACGACTGGTACCGCATCCATGGATGGAATCCCTATTGCGGAGAGGAACATCCCGAACTGGATCACCCTGGCCGTGTGACGCCCGAAACCTTCGAGCGCATTTGCGACTTGGTCATCGAAAAATATTTCAAGCAACCAAATTACTTGACCATCGACGGGAAGCCATTCTTCAGCATCTACGAAATTGGCACCTTTGCCACTGCGTATCCGACTGCAGTCGAAATGCGTGCCGCGTTGGATCTTTTCCGCGAGAAGGTCAAGTCCGCCGGCTTCCCCGGTCTCCATTTAAATATCATGTACTGGGGGATGCCAAATCTTCCCGGCGGTCGCACGCCGGACAACTGGGGAGAAATCATCGAGGCCACCGGCGCGGACTCCTGCACCTCCTATACCTGGATTCACCACCGCGTGCTACAGGGATGCTTCCCTATTGGAGAATACGCTCGTGCACGCGAGATTTACCTCCAGGCCTGGGAGGAAGCGCGACGCATCCTCCCCGTGCCGTATTTCCCCAATGTGACCATGGGCTGGGACAATTCGCCACGCTGCGCTCGTGGCGTTCCATGGACGAAAGATATGCCGCATGTCCTTGGTCCCACGATGGTTGGAAATACTCCTGAGGAATTCCAGAAGTCCCTGGAAATCGTCAAAACGACGCTGGAGGCGCATCCGGAGCAGCCACGCACCATCCTCATCAATGCATGGAACGAATGGCCGGAGTCCAGTGTCCTTGAACCCGAAGCTCGCTACGGCTACGGCTATCTCGAAGCCATCCGCAACGTCTTTGGGTGAACCGCCTGAGCGGTCAACATCGTAGTGGATATCCTATTTAACGGGAGAGAGTTGATTTGATTGGTGTGAATAAGCGGACGGGACGCCCTTCCGCCTTCGCCCTGCGACTCTTCGCTGTCTGGATTTATGAATCCTCTTGACATCACGGCCATGCGATAGTATTTTCTGTGACTTGCGTTGCCGATGCGCAGCAGGAGCAATAAAATATTGACAGGGAGCCGTTTTTGAACCGCTCCGATTGACTGCGGTTTATCCACGCACACGCGCGTCCATATAGGGAGGAATGCCCCCACCCCCTACGCTGGTAATGTAATGCGGTTTTCAACGATTGCAAGTCCCTTGCGGGGAAAGGAAAAGGAATCTTAGTTTTCCTATGATTTTTGCCTTGTGGCTTTCGTTTTATTGGATAGCTGTGGCATGACATCAAATGATCCTTGTCTAGGGTAATAGCAAATCTAGCCGGACTAGCCGAGCTAGAAAGGCTAGAAAGGCTAGCCGAGCTAGAATGGCTAGAATGGCTGGAATGGCTAGCCGAGCTAGAATGGCTAGGGG
>JAFXSU010000100.1 GCA_017525435.1 Victivallales bacterium | reverse complement strand
TGTTCGCGTGGATTATGAGCAACCGGACCAGATTTCGGAGTCCCACCGTGGTGCACTGCTGGAGCGTCTTGAGAATTATCTGGCGGGCGGGAGTTGCAAGGCGTTGATTTTGGAAGACTACGCCAAGGGCATCTTCACGCCGTATTTCATGAAAGAGGTTGTTCGCATTGCTCAGCGCTATGACGTGGCGGTCGCCTTGGATCCTCATCCCACTCATCCATATGATATAAAAGGATTGAAATTCATGACGCCGAACCGCCTGGAAGCATTTGCCCTGGCGGGGATGCCCTTTGTGCATGGCATTGGGAATCCCGAGCATGATTTGCCGCTTCAGCGCGTTGGCGAGGAGCTGATGCGTCGTTGGAATCCAGAAATGTTGATGATTACCCTTGGTTCCGAAGGAATTGCGCTTTATTCCCGAGAAGGCGGGAAGCCGCTCTGCATTCCCACCCAGGCTCGGCGGGTCTTTGATGTGTCGGGGGCAGGGGATACCGTGATGGCAACCATGACGCTGGCGTTGGCGGCGGGGGCGACTCCCGAAGAGGCGGCCACCATTGCCAATCAGGCCGCCGGCGTAGTAGTGGGATATGTCGGAACCCGAGCGATCGAGGCATCGGAACTGCTTACTGCATTGGCGGAAAAGAAATGAAATTATATCTTAGCAGTAAACGAGATGCGTCGTTATTACGACGGCACCCGTGGATTTTCTCTGGTGCGGTGAACCATTTGGACGGTGACCCAGAAGCGGGAGAGACCGTGGAGGTTCATTCTTCCAAGGCCAAGTGGCTGGCGCGCGCGGCATATTCGCCGGAGTCGCAGATTCGGGCACGGGTGTGGACCTTTGATCCTGATGAGGCGGTGGACGAGGCGTTTTTCGCACGCCGTCTCCAGGCGGCGCGAGAGTACCGCGAGCGTTTGGGCGTCTGGTCGCAGGATGCCTGCCGCATGGTTCACGGCGAGGCGGACGGTCTGCCGGCACTGGTGGTGGACCGCTATGGCGCGTATCTTTCGTGCCAGTTTCTCTCGGCTGGGACGGAACGCTGGAAGAAGGTCATTGTCAACGAGTTGTCGAAAATCCCCGGCATCAAAGGGATTTACGAGCGGTCGGATGCGGATGCACGTCGTCGCGAGGGACTGGAGTTGTCGGATGGCGTGCTATGGGGCGAGGAACCTCCTGAGGATCTCGTAATCCACGAGAATGGCTTGGCGATGCGGGTGAATCTTCCCGGTGGTCACAAGACGGGCTTTTATCTTGACCAGCGCGAGAATCGACTGGCCGTGGACGGCGTGGCCGCCGGTGCGGAGGTCTTGGACTGCTGCTGCTACTCGGGTGCCTTTGGTCTTCGCGCCGCAAAGGCGGGAGCGAAGTCGGTGCTTTTCCTGGATGATGCGGCGGGGGCGATCGAGTTGGCCCGCGCCAACGCCGCACTCAATGGCCTTGCGGATGATCCACGTCTGGAGTTCCAAGTTGGAGACATGTTCACGGTTTTGCGGAAATTCCGAGATGCACGTCGGTCATTTGATGTGATTGTGCTGGACCCGCCGAAGTTTGCCGCCACGCATGGACAGCTGCTTCGTGCGGCAAAAGGGTATAAGGACATCAACTTGTTGGCTTGCAAACTCCTGCGGAAAAATGGGACGCTCCTGACCTTCTCCTGTTCCGCCGCGATGACGCCGGAGTTTTTCCGTACAATTGTGGCAGAGGCGCTTACGGACGCCGGACGGACTGCGCGGGTGGTGCGCTCTTTCGCACAGGCGCCCGACCACCCGCAGGCGTTGAATTTCCCCGAGGGGTATTATCTCACTGGTTTGCAATTAGCAATTAGCAATTAGCAATGGGGGTGGTTTCTCCCGCGTTTCTTGCCCTACAAATTCTACGGGGGCTGACCGCCCCCCGTACCCCCCACGTTTCTCGCCCTACAAATCCTACGGGGGCTTGACGCCCCCGCACCCCCTGCGCGCCGCCGAGCCCCCGCACCCCCTGCGGAACCGCCACCCCCTCATTCCTCATTCCTCATTATTAAATGCCTGGCCTGGAACTCAATCTTAACACCAACCTGCGACAGCAGCAGGAGCAGCAACTTGCTCCGGCGCAATTGCAGGGGCTGGAGATTCTCCAGGCGACCAACTTGGAACTCCAGCAGCGGGTGAGTCAGGCGTTGATGCAGAATCCGATACTGGAGCAGGTCAACCAGCCGTTGACCATCAGCGAGGATGATGCGTTGCGGGAGATGAAACAGCGTTCTCCTGACGCAGAGGATATCCGTGCGGTCCGTGATTTCGACAGCGATGCACAGGAGTACCGCGCCGAGGCATTTGCACAGGCGGCGGAGTCCGTGCCGGAGCAGATGCCGTCGTATGATTCAGATGGCGAGGCAATTCCTGCCAACGAGGTTGAAGAACCGAAGTATCGTGGGTTGCGCGGCACTGCGGATGATGAATATTACCCAGTGGTGAATCGCGACCCCGATGCCGAGGAACGTCGGAAATTCCTCCTAGACTCTGTGCCGTCAGAGGATGGCTATTACACGAAATTGCTCCAGCAGGTTTCAGTGTTGCAAGTGTCTGAGGCAGTTAAGAATCTCTGTGCCAAACTCGTGGGGGAACTCAATGAGCGAGGATATTTGGAGCGGTCGGACGAAGAACTTGCGGAAGAGTATCAGGTTCCGATTGCGGATATCCAGCTGGCGGTAAATGCGTTGCAGAGCATCGAACCCCCTGGCATCGGGGCGCGCAATCTGCGCGAGTGCCTGCTTTTGCAGTTGAAGGCACAACGGCTGGTCCATAGCCTTGAATGGGATATCGTGGACAGCCATCTGGAGGATGTGGCGGCGGGCCGCATCTCGCAGATTGCCAAGGCAATTGATGCGGACGAGGATGAAACAAAAGAGGCCATCGATCGCATCCGTGAACTAAATCCCGCTCCCGGATATGAGGTTTCCTTTGACTTCGCGGCTCCCATCTATCCTGATGTCTATGTGGAATTTGACGAAAACAACAATCTTCAGGTGCGCATGGCGCAGGACACCGTGCCAATCCTGCGGATGAATGCGGACTACCTGCGGATGTTGGGTCAAAAAAATCCGGAAGATCCGGAAGATCCGGAAAATCCGGAAAATCCGGAAAATCCGGAAGAGCCGGAAGAGCCGGATGAACCGGAAGAGCCGGAAGAGCCGGAAGAGCCGGAAGATCCGGAAGATCCGGAAAATCCGGAAATGAGTGAAGCCGAACTGAAAGAAGTGCGCAAGTTTCTTCTTCCCAAATATAAAGAGGCAAAGCAGTTGATTGATGCGATTGCGGAGCGTCAGCGGACCATCGAGAGGATTACACTGATGCTGGTGGCATTGCAATCGGGGTATTTTCATAGCGGAGATGAAGGGGATTTGCGTCCCCTGACCTTGGCGAAAGTTGCCGATCGTCTTGATTTGGCCGAAAGCACCGTCAGCCGTGCCATTTCCAATAAATACATTCGGACTCCTTGGGGGACAAGGAGTTTCAAGAGCTTCTTCCCCGCCGGAATCCGCACTTCCAGCGGCGAGGAGGTCTCGAACCTCAAGGCACTCCAGCGCATTCGGGAACTGGTGGCCGCCGAGGACAAACGTCATCCGCTTTCCGATCAGGCCATTTCCGACCAACTCAAAAGCGAAGGCTACAAAGTTGAACGACGCACCGTCGTCAAGTACCGCGACTTGGCGCAGATCCCTACCTCCAGCGAACGTAAAATTCGTTAAGTCGCGTAGTGGCGGCGTTCGACAAACGCTGATTGAGTTTTTCATGGGGTGCACTTTGAAGCCGAAATGGGGAAGCCAGTTTTTTTGAAATTTCAGTTCTATCTTGAAAAAGAAGAAAAAAAGGCTTATAATTATATGAGAACATGCTGAAAATTTTTGGCGTTAGCCAGTTTTGAGGCGTGAAACTTGAAGAGATGAATCTTGGACCACCCTTTGCGGAGGTGCCAACTCCCTTAAAACAATCACTGTGTTCCGTTTCTGTTTCAACAAACTACAACCCATACACGACGCTACCATGAAAAAGTCTTTCACTCTGATTGAATTGTTGGTCGTCATCGCCATCATCGCGATTCTGGCTGGTATGCTTCTTCCCGCGCTCGCCAAGGCACGTACCAAGGCTCGTACCGTCGCCTGCGTGAACAACCACAAGCAGATCATGCTAGGCGTGATGCTCTATTGCGAGGACAATGATGGGCGGACCATGCCGAACCACGCTGGTGACTGGAAAGAAGCCCAGACGGATGCTTTCAACTATGACCGCAAAACGGCGGGTGGTGCCTTGGTGCCCTATTTCCCGGCGATTCTCCGCAAGTATGTGGATCCCGAACTGTGGGCATGCCCCGCGAACATCACCCCTTTCAAGCAGGCTTACAAGTGGAACAACAAAGAAGCCAAGATTGAATATATCGTCGGTATCGCCATCAACCAGACCTGCAAGGCCGATAAGAGCGACCGCATGGACAAGGGTGTCGCGCTGGCCTCCGTGCCGGTTCCGCAGGGCACCTTCCTCTTCAGCTGCACTGGTAGCAATGTTGGCACTTTGTTCGGTGGCCGCTATGCCAAGGACTATCCAGATGACCTCAAGACCATCGTTCCCCGTTCCTCCTGGGACAACGCGGGCAACGACGGCATGCGCCTGGGCATCGAGTATCCGCATGACGACAAGTGCAACCACGGCTTCTTCGATGGTCACGTGGAGACCCTCAAGGATGTCGATTATCGTCTGGCGACCCTCAACAACTAGGCTGAAACGCTTCAGTTGATTCGCGCTAAAAACCGGGGTGCCTTTGAGGGCATCTCGGTTTTTTTTTAATTTCCTTGAAGATTTTTGTCATTTGTTCTTGAAAAAGCCGGAAACTTTGCTTATAATTAGGATAAGGCACGCAAAAGACGCCGATGTTGAAGCGCGATTTGCGATGTCGGACTAGGCAATCGTCCCTCGGGTCACTCTTAATGAGTGGGCCAGGTTCCCCATTCAATCATTCGTCTTTTTTGTTTCCCCTAAACCATAACTGACACAACAATGAAAAAGTCTTTTACTCTGATTGAACTTTTGGTGGTCATCGCCATCATCGCGATTCTGGCTGGCATGTTGCTTCCTGCCCTCTCCAAGGCACGTACCAAGGCTCGTACCATCTCCTGCGTGAACAACCACAAGCAGATTATGCTCGGCACGATGCTCTATGCCGAGGACAATGATGGCATTCTGCCCCGCGGCTATATCCAGGCTGCACAGGGCTTGCCCGGTAGCTATCAGGCTCGGAACTTTACTGGCGGCGGCTGGGCCAACACTGCCTATTTCCCGGCGATTCTGCGCAAGTATGTGGATCCTGAACTGTGGGCCTGCCCGGCAGTGAGCCAGCCCTGCGCAGTTGAGATCAAGTGGAATGCCAAGGAAGCCTGGACTGAGTTCAGAATTGGCATCGGCATCAACTATGGCCGTATGCGCAGCGAAACCCGTATCGACCGTTGCACCGCCATCGCTTCGGTTCCGGTTCCTGCCGGCACCTTCTTCTTTGGTTGCGGCCCCGTGAGCTCTGAGTCGCGTGTGTCGTCTTCGGCTTCGGTGAATGGCTACGGCAGCACGGACTTGATGTTCGTTGGTCATGCGAACTGGTGGACTGGCACTGGCGAACCCACCAAGGATGATCTGAAGAAAGTCGTTCCGCGCTCTTCCTGCGGGAGAAATGACATTGGCATGGGCCAGGGTGTGGAACTCGGCCACGACGACAAGGCCAACTACGCCTTCATCGATGGTCACGTTGAAACCCTCAAGGATCTCACCTACTACCTGATGACTCCGGAATACTAATTCGGTGTAGCTAGTAGCTTGAAAGCAAAGGCCGGGGCGCAGAAGCGCCCCGGTTTTTTGTTTCTGGCGGGTCTGGCGGGTCTAGCGGGTCTAGCGGGACTGGCGGGACTGGCGGGACTGGTTGGACTAGGCAGTATTCCGAGAGTGAATTATATTATATCCAGCTCCTTTTTCCCCATTAGCATTATTTTTTTACCATGAAATCCTTTTCTCTTTCCAATGCTCCTTGGTCACTTCGTTATCTGGATCCAACAAC
>JAFXSU010000099.1 GCA_017525435.1 Victivallales bacterium | reverse complement strand
TCGGCTTTGCACCTGGTCGCATCTCATGGCTCAACGAACGGCTCAACGACATCGAATACAAAGTCCCCGCCGAGGCATTCTGGCAAATCAACCCGCCAATCGCAGAACAACTCGTCGCCACGATTAACGACTGGACATGCAAACTGCCAATCACCAGTTTGCTGGACGCGTATGCCGGCGTGGGAACCTTCTCCTGCGCGCTCACCAACCCGACACTGGTGGAACGCCTGGTCATCGAAAGTTTCCGTCAGGCCACCGAGGCCGCGCAATACAATCTGCTCCAGCGTGGCTACGCCTGCCAGATTGTCGCCGAGACCACCGAGAAGGCACTGCCGCGGCTTCTCCCAAAGTACCCTTCCGCCTCCACGCTGGTCATCCTCGATCCCCCGCGCACTGGCTGCCAGGAGAAGGTCGTCAAGGCGCTCCGCGCCTCTCATCCAGCTTATATCGCATACATTTCGTGCAATCCCGCAACTCTCGCGCGGGATCTCAAGGCACTCTGCGAAAATGCCACCTATCGCCTCGTTCGGCTGGCGATTTTTGACATGTTCCCGCGAACTGCGCATTTTGAGACCGCCACGCTGCTCGTCGCCAACACCACCATTCCATAGGAAATGAATATGGCCGACCACGAACCATCCTTTGCTGGCATTTCTCAGGGGGACAATCCTGATGTGACACTCAAAGTCACGGATGAGCAGCTCGCCGCAAGCTTCCAGCGCGCGAAGGAGACCATTCGAAGTTTCCAGGCACGAAAACAACAGGAGGAGGACGACGACGAACTCTCCGACACCAGCCAGTCCGCTTCCAGCACCACCTCCTTCACAAGCATTGTCCATTTCCTGCATCACAATTTCCTGCCAGATCTTCCTGACCGCGACAAAACCCAGGCAACGATTCTGCTAGACAGCACGCGAAACGATATTCATATCCCTGAACAAAGTCATATCCACACAGAAACTCAAGAAGTTGAAAAATCGCTGCCACGGCTTACGGACGCCTGCGAAATCGGCAAGGTCTTCGATGGCGGCGGACAAGGAATCATCTCAAAAGCAACCGATAAGACACTGTATCGAACCGTCGCCGTCAAGTCGCTCCGCAAGGAAATCCGCGACAATCCGGCCCTGCGGCAGGCTTTCATCACCGAAGCAATCATCACTGCCCAACTTGAGCACCCCGCAATCGTGCCGATCCATGGTCTTTTCAGCGATGACGAAAACGGCATCCACCAGGTGATGAAGCTCATCAAAGGACACTCCCTGAAAGAGGAACTTAATCGATTCATCACACTGCGAAAGAAGATGGGGCCGAAAATCTCTTCGGGGGTGATGACACAACTCTATCATGAGCGAATTAAATTATTATTAAAAGTTTGCGATGCAATATCTTATGCACATTCAAGAGGAATTATCCACTGCGACCTCAAGCCGGAAAACATCATGATTGGCGAATACGGCGAGGTCTATGTGATGGATTGGGGACTGGCGCGGCCCTACCGCGATGAATTGGGCAGAATCATCAAACCAAACCCCGACGCGCCTCTGGACGGAACCCCGAGGTACATGCCGGCCGATGTGTTCATGGGACGGCCACGCGACGAGCGCACCGACATCTTTGCGCTTGGACTCATTCTCTTCGAGATGATTACTCTGCGACACGGTTTTTCGGGAAAAAGCATTCAGGATGTCATCCAACGGGTCAAGAACAATCAGCGCAACCCCATCGTCAACCGCTTCGGCTACAGCATTTCTCCTGACTTGCGAGCAATCATCGACAAGGCGACCTCCTTTGCGCCAGAGGATCGTTACCAGCACGTCAGCGAACTTGCCGATGATCTCCATCGATATCTCGACGGCCTCGCCGTGGCCGCACGACCAGAAAACATCATCGAGAAATTCTTCCGCGGGGTACGTCGTTACAGCCACACATTGGTTATTTTACTGCTGGTCAGTTGGGGAATTTCCGGCTTCTTCATCATGAGCCATCTTAGGGACTTGAACCAGGAAACGGGCACTGAACTGGAAGAGCAACGCCATAGCGCCATGAATCAGCGCATCAACATGCGGATGATGGAATACGAGCATCGCCTCTCCACAATGGATGCCAAGACCATCCGTTCTGCCATAGGGCTTTCCAACATTCTGGTCGAGTTCGCCAGCTCACTCGGATATACCAGCCAGTCCGCAGGAATACTTCTGGACAATGACCTACCCCCGATTAACAATCAGACCAAAAAAATCGGGATGCCCATTGTGCCTTATCGGCAAATCACCGCACAGACCGGAATCTTCTCGCCGGTCTATAACGACTATATCAAGCCCGATGTCTGCTCCTATCAAGTGCCGCCAGGCGCCAGCCACGACCAAATCTCCGCCGAACTCGAACGCCTTGCCCCGCTCACCATCGATCTGCGGAACATGGTTCTCAACTCCTCGGCCGTATTGCGGGAAATCGGCCACGCTGACCCGACCTACACGCTCATCCAGGAGGGTTTGCTCATCCGACGCGCCTATATCGGCGTCAACGACACGCACCTCCATCTCGCCTATCCCGGCTCAGGCAGTTATCCCGACAACTATGACAACCATGCCCGCGAATGGTATTCGGCCGCACTCCTTCAGGCGGAGAGAACCTTCGACCGGAAGGCCATCTGGGGACGCCCATATATGGATACCAGCAACAAGCAGCAGGTCCTCACCTGCTCCATCCCCGTCTTTTCGCCGTCTCGTGAATTCCTCGGAGTCGTCGCATTCGACATCTTCTTCGGGACCTTTGCCAACCAACTCAGAAATGACGGAAATGGCCACGGCGATGAAATCGTTGAAAAATTCCTCTGCGCAGGCGACGGTGCCATTCTCTGCCATGTCCCCATCCACCCATACCGTCCCGACAACACTCCCATTGCCGAAATCGAGACCGAACTAAAAGAGAAACTCAAACCGATCTTCACCAACGGACAAAAACAGGAGACCAGCGGATACGGACACCACAAGGCCTTCGACCACGGTCACTGGGTCTTTTTCCATTATGCGTATATTCCAGGCTTAGACCTCTATCTCATCGAAGAATCCTCCGAGGAGACAATCTTCCATCAAATCGACCGTGATGCCCAAGAAAAACAGGCCGAGAAAGATATGTCCTTCGAATTCCAGCAGCAGCCCATCGAAGTCCAGCCGCCGCCACCCCCGCCGGAAGCGATAGAAAAGGAAACGACAGACAATGAGGCAGAAGTGCAGTAATTCCCTATGCACGCCAACTTGACGTGCTTTCGGAATTGCTTTTTCATACAATAATTTTCGTCCCGTTAGTTGAACGACAATGACTGAAAAATCCGCCATTTTCAGTAGTGCGGCTGAAAACGCCGATCCAGATGTGACGATCAAGGTCACAGACGAACAACGATCCCAGACCACGGAGCAGGCCAAGGAGTATCTCCAGACTCTGCGCAACCAGAATGCCCCGGAGGAGGACGACGATGCCGACCTCTCCACCTCGCACTCCAACATCTCCGTCACATCCATTGGGGGCATCGTCCGATTCCTCCATCGCAACTTCCTCCCCGACCTCGCCGACCGCGATAAATCCCGTGCGGAAATCCTTTTGGACAACACCCGCAACGACCTCAACCACAAGGAAGAAGATGTATTATATACTGCGGACGACCAGAGTATCGCCGATGCTCTGCCAAAGTTACAGGACGCTTGTGAAATCGGGAAGCCCTTCGCGGAAGGCGGACAGGGAATCATCTCCAAGGCCGTGGACAAGACATTGCGTCGAACCATCGCCATCAAATCGCTCCGAAAGGAAATCCTCGAACAGCCTGCTTTGCGGAAGGCCTTTATCACCGAGGCCATGATCACCGCACAACTCGAACACCCAGCCATTGTCCCCATCCATGGACTCTTCGGAGACGATGCCCACGGCATCCACCAGGCAATGAAACTGGTCAGGGGACATACCCTCAAGGAGGAGCTTCAGCGCTTCATCGCCCTTCGCAAACAAATGGGCACAAAAATATCGCAGGGTGTCGTGACACGCCTCTTCAACGAACGCATTGAACTCCTGCTTAAGGTTTGCGAAGCAGTATCATACGCACATTCCCGCAACATCATCCACTGCGACCTCAAACCCGAAAACATCATGATTGGAGAATATGGTGAGGTCTATGTGATGGACTGGGGATTGGCACGGCGATTCCGCGATGAACAGGGGAAACCGATCATCCCTCCAAAGGACGCTCCACTCGACGGCACCCCGCGGTTCATGCCAGCCGAGACTTTCGCGGGAAAACCTCGCGATGAACGCACGGACATCTTTGCCCTCGGACTCATCCTCTTTGAAATGGTCACCCTGAGGCGCGGCTTCACTGGAAGAACCATCCAGGAAGTCATTCGACGAATCAAAAACAACGAACGCACGCCCATCATCAACCGTTTCGGATACTCTCTCAGCAAAGATCTGGTCTCTGTCATTGAAAAAGCCACCGCCTTCGAACCAGAAGACCGCTATCAGCATGTCTCGGAATTGGAAAAAGACCTGCGCAACTACCTTAGCGGACTCGCAGTCAGCGCCCGTCCAGAGAACATCATGGAGCGCTTCTTCCGCGTCATGCGACGCTACAGCCGAACGCTTGTTCTCCTGACCCTTTGCAGCTGGGCTGTCTGTGCTTTCTTCATCACAATGCACCTCCGTGAACTCAACGCCCAGGCTGCCAAGGCACTGGCCGAAGAACGCGCCACTGCCGAACTCCAACGGCAGAACATCGCACAACTTGAACTCGACCGCCATCTCACCGCCATGGATGCGAAGGTCATCCGTTCCGCCATCCAACTCTCGAACCGCCTCACCGAAATGGCCGGCGCTCTTCGGCAATTCGGCGAACATGCCACCAAGTACCTGGCCTACCGCAATGCCAACTTCCTTGATGAAGAGGAAGACATCCTGCCCATCCGCCCATTCCGTCAACTCTCCCATGACATTTGCACTTTCTCTCCCATCTACAATGATTATGTCAAGACCGACAGCTGCTCCTACCAAGTGCCGGTCGGCAGCGACCCCGAACGCGTCCATTTTGAACTGGAACGCCTTGCGCCGCTCTCCGACGACTTCCGAAACCTCGTGCTGAATTCCACCGACAACTCCAAGTTCCTCCCGCTGCCCGAACAGGAACGCCTCCTTGTCCAGGAGGGGCTCCTGCT
>JAFXSU010000098.1 GCA_017525435.1 Victivallales bacterium | reverse complement strand
CTGACGTGGGCAGACTTTTGAACACCAGGTTCATTTCATCAATCTGGTTGGAGATGCCTAGTTTTTCCGAAATCTCCTTCAGGATGTCGGCTCTCAGGGTATCATGGATTTTAATCACATCCGCACCAGGTTCCGCACCCAAAGAAAGATTCACAGCCATCTTGTCGTCCTTGAGTCGCAAAAGTCGCACATCACGCAGCACCACTCCCGGCACTCCCTTGAGGATGCCCTTCAGGAAATTGCGGAAAGCCGCGCGGTGAATCACGAAATTGCCGCCCTGGTCTCGCACAACGATTTGGTTGCAGTTACGGCGACAACGGCAGATCAGCTTAACTACCAAAAAGACAATCACCAGCAAAAGGGTGGCCAGGAGCATCCCCAGCAGGAACTCCCGGTTCGTCAGATGCCCGGCGACATTGGAGAAAAATCCGCACATCTCAGCCTCCTGTCAAAGTTGTCTGCGGGACTCTCTGTCCCGCAGATGGGACACTACAAACTAAAACGCTTGGTCGGCTTCTTCTTCGACTTCCGGCGCGTCAGCCTCGGCTTCTTCCTCCGGCTCCTCAGCCTTCTCTTCGGGATCCAGCAAATCCTTCACCAGCACGGTGATCACGCCGACTTTCGCGCCGCCAAGGGTCTCCACCTGCTCACGCACGCGATCCTGAATTTCCTTGCAGACTTCCGGAATCTTCGCGCCGAAGTAGAAGAGCAGGGACAGCGTGATATTCACCACGCCATTCTGGAAATCGATGACCATGCTGCTGTCATAGGAGCGAGCGCTGAAGAGGTTCTTGATGTCGGAGATGCCTTTCGGGCAGAAGCGCGCCACGCCCTCGACGGCCAATGCATTGCGACGGGCAATTTTCGCGATCACATTCTGGGAGACACGAATTTCGCCATCGGCTTCCGCGCAATCAGGATTGAGGATCAGCTCCGTCTGCTTGATGGGCTTGCCCGCCGGAGCGGCATCGACGACTTCCTGTTCGAGTTCTTTTTCTTTCGCCATGGTAATTTCCTCCTTTCAGTAAGTAATGTTTAACAACGGAAACGGCTTTGCTATTCAAACAATGATTAATATACCGCGTTTTTTGTTCAAAGATGCCAAATAGGCAAGAATGATGCAAAAAAAACGAAAATAATTGCCGGCGACCAGCTACAAGTTCAAGTCAGCGGTGGTCTCGCGGCGACGCAGCAACTGTTCCAAGGTATCGGTGTGGTAGTCACCGCTGGCAAACTCAGACGAGGCTAGCACCTCACGTGCGAACGGTGCCGTGGTCACGACGCCCTCAATGGATAGTTCGCGCAAAGCCTGCAACGCCCGCTGACGCGTCAGTTCACGGCTTTCGTCGTGCACAATCACCTTTGCAAGCATGCTGTCGTAAAATGGCGGAACTTCATATCCATCATAGAGATGCGAGTCCACGCGCACGCCCGGTCCCCCAGGCGGCTGGTAGAACCCGATCTTGCCGGGACAGGGCGAAAAGCCATGGGCAGGGTCTTCGGCGTTGATCCGAATCTCAATGGCATGGCCGTGACAACGAATCTCCGACTGCTTCCAGTGCAATGGCTTTCCAAGCGCCACCGTAATCTGTTCACGCACCAAATCGCGTCCGGTGACCATCTCAGTGACCGGATGTTCGACTTGCAGACGCGTATTCATCTCCATGAAGAAGAATTGGCGGGACGCAGGTTCGTAGAGGAACTCAACGGTTCCCGCCCCGACATAGCCGACGGTCTGTGCGGCCTTCACCGCCGCCTCGCACATCTGCTTGCGCACCTCTTCAGGCAACACTGGGCAAGGACTTTCTTCAATGAGTTTCTGATGGTTTCGCTGAAGGCTGCAATCGCGTTCGCCGAAGGTCAGCACCCTGCCCTGTTGATCGGCCATCAACTGGATTTCCACATGTCGAGGCTCGATCAGGCACTTCTCCAGATAGAGACTGCCATTCCCGAAGGCAAGTCGCGCTTCCGCCGAGGCTGTATGGAAGGCACTGGGCAGCTGGTTGGCGTCCATCACCGCACGCATTCCCTTGCCACCGCCACCCGCCGAGGCCTTGAGCATCACGGGATAGCCGAGTTTTTCCGCCTGCGCCAGCGCATCGGGGATATTCGCCACCACGCCTTCCGACCCTGGAATCACAGGCAGCCCAGCGGCTTTCATCGCATTGCGCGCGGCAGCCTTGTCTCCCAGAATGGAGATGGCTTGCGAACTGGGACCGATGAATTTCAGGTTGCATGCCTCGCAGACTTCGGCGAAATGCGGGTTCTCGGAGAGAAAGCCGTAGCCAGGGTGGATGGCGGTCGCGCCAGTGAGTTCCGCGGCAGCGATAATGCGGTCGAGCTTGAGGTAGCTTTCGATGGCGGGCGCCGCGCCAATGCAGATCGCTTCGTCCGCCAACCGCGTAGGCAATGCATTACGATCGGCCTCGGAAAAGACCAGGATGTTGGGCAACTGCAATTCACGGCACGCGCGGATGACCCGAAGGGCAATTTCACCGCGGTTGGCAATGAGGATTTTGGCCGGTTTCTCGTCCATCATCTTCTATGGCTCAGCGAATCTCAAAGAGTTTCTGGCCAAATTCCACCGGACTGCCATTGGGAACCAGAATCTTGGTGATGGTTCCAGAAGTCTCGGCCTTGATTTCGTTCATCACTTTCATCGCCTCGATGATGCATACCACAGTGTCTGGCGTTACCTCGTCACCTTCGGCAACAAAAGCCGGAGCATCCGGCGTCGCCGCACTGAAGAAGGTCCCCAGCATCGGCGCAGTGATATACCGCGACTCATCGACCGGTTCCTCTTTCACAGGCTCTGCCGTGACACTCGACTTCTCATACACGCTGACAGGTTCGTTTTCCACCGCCATCGCCATTGGCGGCACCATTGCGTCGTTCAGCGGGCGACACAATCGGATGGAGGTGTCGTTTTCCTTGATTTCGAGTTCCGAAAGGCCGTGACGGGCCATCAACTCGGCAAGACGACTGATGGACTTGAGCTCCATAACGTTACTCCTCGGATGATGATTTCTGCAACTTCCGCACCAACGCCCGCAATGCCCACTCGTAGCCATCGGTCCCCAGACCGGCAACCATTCCCCAGGCTACTTCAGAGAGATAACTGCGATGACGGTATTCCTCACGCTGGTAGATATTGCTGATGTGAACCTCGACGACTGGCAGACGAACCGTCGCCACCGCATCCCGCAACGCCACACTGGTATGCGTGTAGGCACCGGGGTTGATGACCAGGCCATCGAATCTGCCGGGCATCTCGTCAATCCAGTCCACCAGCGTGCCTTCGTGGTTGCTTTGTCGGCAATCCAATGCAACACCCAGCTCGCCGGCGACCGCCTGGCAGCGTGCCACGATGGACGCAAGCGTTTCGGTGCCGTAGATGCCCGGTTCCCTCATCCCCAACAGCTGGAGATTCGGGCCATTTAGGAAAAGAATGGCAAGTGGCTGGTCAGACATCGGGGACAAGGTTATTGGTTAGAGGGCAGAGGTTAGAGGGACTCGGATCTCAGAGTCGAAGGACTTGAGGACTCGGGACTCGGAGTTGGGAGTCGAGGGACTCGGGACTCGGATTAAAAAGGAACTCACTTAAACGCCGCGCGGAATGTCCCGTCCGCCGATGCGACCGCACAGGCGGCCGAAATCGGTCGCTCGAAGTCCGCGAAGACTCCGCCACCGCCCAGGATGTAGTCACAGGCAGCCTCGGGGTCTTCGGCGACAAAGGCTCCGCAACGCTGTTCGGGACCAGGGACATTGCGCTCGTAGGTGGAGACATAGAAGCACTCGCCCGGCTGGAGGGCAAACTCGCGCACAATCAACGCGTCCTTGCGCACGATCGCAAGCCACCCTTGGGCGCCGTCCGGCGTCACCACGCCGGTAATGCGCGGAGTATCCAGGCTGTCGTGTTCGTAGTCCATCGCAAGCATCACGGATGCCAGTGCGTCACGCGGCGCCATTCCAGTGGCGATTTTCTCAGTAACAGGATCCGTCTGGGATCCGTTGGAGACAATCGCCAGACCACGGGCAAAACGCAGGCAGTTGTAGGCGATATAGGGGTTCTTCTGGATATCCGTCTCAAAGCCCGGCTTCGGGACAATCGCGATGGAGTCCTTCAACTGCACCGACATGCGGTTCGGGAAGGAACGTGAGGAAACGCGGTAAAGAGCGGCGCCAAATCCCTGCGGAGTGCGCCCGACGGCAACAATGCGACCAACGTACATAATGTGAAATGTGAAATGTGAAATGT